>DASXFZ010000010.1 GCA_036489315.1 Candidatus Cybelea sp. | reverse complement strand
AGATGGGCCGCACATTTCGTGCGGCCCATCCTTTAGCTCCATCCGACGGCGATTACCGTCGAGGGATCGCGACTAATTCGAACCGTTGTACGTCTGGATGCAGGCTCCACCGTCCGCGTTGCTCCACATCGGCTGCATCGTGTACATCTTCTTGTGGAACTTCTCGTTCGCGATTCCCTGCCACGCGCAGATGTCGCCGATTTCGCCGTACTCGCCGTTATACCAGCCGCTAGGGGGTTGGGGATCGCTGATCGACTCGCCGTACTCGTGTCCTTCGACGATCGTCACGCCCTCGTCGGTTGCGCTCTCACCCTTGGGCGGGTTCGGGAGAAAGCCCGAGCCGCAAGAGCCGCCGGCGTTGGGCATATACGGCAGGTTCGTGTACGAAACCACGTTGCCACTATAGGTGGCGCTGTGATAGGCACACCACTGCGTGCCGAAGCCGATCGAGTTGCGGCCGTTCGGAGTCGCAACGATATACGAGCCATTGGGATCGTAGCCGAAGTGTTTCACGCCAACGTTGGCTTCTGCCGCAACCTGAGAATCGGTCGGATTGGTGGGAACGGCATCCTTTTCATCGTCCCACACGCCGCCGGCTTGTTTCTTCGGGTTCGTAACGTAAATGTTCTTGCCCGAGACCGTTTCGTAGTACTGGGTGTAAATGTTGTTGTGAAGGCTCCCGCCCTCGTTCTTGAGGTATGTCTGCAGAAGTTTCGCGACCTTGTCGGGATCGCCGTACTTCTGGTAGCCCCAAAGGATGAGATAGGTCTTGGGCTTCACGAGCAGGGCGCCGCCATTGTACGTAAACTGAGTGTCCGGATTGACCTTACGCCCGGCCGCCATCTCACGCGTCGGGAAATAGTGGGGCTTTAGGTAAACGACGTTCCCGTCTCGGATCCAGTCGGGCCCCGTCGGGGAGGTGTGCTGGACGAACGACGTCGCCGCCGACCCGGAGCTGGGCGTCATGCCGCTATTTGCGGAGCAGCCCACTATTGCGAGCGTTGCCGCACATCCGAAGATGCCGACAAGCCGCGAGTGCCTATACATACGCAATCAACCTCGATAAAAGGAGTAGCTAGGAGTAGCTAGCAGGTAAGTGCCGAGCTTTTCATCGCGAGGATTGACCTCCCCTGCGGCTGGCGGACCGTTATTTACGGAAGCAAAGGAAGCGCACGGCGGCTCGGCGCGCACCTTAGTATTCGGGATTTGGGCCGTTAACGTTAACAAGAGCGCCAGCCAGATCAACGTCGTGCGCGGTGACGTCCACGTCGACCCCTTCTCCCTTCGCGGTGAGGGTCGTCGTCAAGCGGCCTCCATCCGCGTTTTGGGCCGTGACGCGCAGCGAGCCATCCCGATTGCAGGTTACCGACTCACCGTCGCCGAGACTGACGGTTTGCCCGGGCACGATATTCACCGATTGGCCGTAACTCGTGATCGTCGGCTCGCCGTCGTTATTCAGGCTGACTTTCGTGGCGCCGTTGTTCAGTGAAACCGTTGCCGAGTGGTTCCAGGTGACGCCGCGGCCGTTGGGCTGCGTGACCTTCGTCGAAATTTCATAGCCGCCGCCGAACGAGTTGGAGTTGAGCAGATCGGGTTGCGACGACATCGAATTCCAGCGCGATCCGTTGAAACTCAGGTGCGGATCGCCTTCGCTCGAGCCCGTCGCGTTCTGGAAGAAGCGCTCCGCGCCGGGTGGCGCGCAGCCGCCATTGCCGCCGCCGTACGCCGAAGTCTCGCCGCTGTAGCCCATGAGCGATTGCAGCATCTGCATCAACTGCGTCAGCATGCCCATGAGCGGGCCGAAGAGACCTTGCAGACCGGCGCTGTTGTACGGGGCTTCTCCATAAGGCGCCGCGGCCGACCCCTCGTTGAGCCAGGGCGGCACGAAGCGCGAAATATTGTCGGCGGCGGCCGGCACGTTGGGGCCCTGGAATAGCGTTCCGCCCTCCTGCGCGTTGCCGGGCAGCGAGGAGAGCGAGTTAGCGCCGAGCGAGCCTTCGAACGGCTGAACGTACATGGAAACCTCCGTGATAAAGTGCCCTTCGTTCACGACGGCGGCATCGGGCGGCAAGAGGCGCGCGGGGATCGGCAGAAACGAGGCGACGACATGAGCGAAACGCAACGAACGACGATCGCCCGCCTCCAAGAGCGCCTCGAATCGCTCAAGGAGCGTCTTTGACGATGCTGCC
The DNA here is from genome assembly GCA_036489315.1 of Candidatus Cybelea sp. NCBI lineage: Bacteria > Bacillati > Vulcanimicrobiota > Vulcanimicrobiia > Vulcanimicrobiales > Vulcanimicrobiaceae > Candidatus Cybelea > Candidatus Cybelea sp. Next base: position 221,100 of record DASXFZ010000010.1, on the reverse strand, counting down.
GCACGACGTCGTCTAGCCGAACTCGACGAGCGGTCCCGCGCGAACGAGTTCTGGAGCGATCCCGAGTCGGCGCAGGGCGTGATGAAGGAGCTATCGGAACTGCGCGAGCGAGCCGCGGCGTTCGACGCAATCGCCGCAACGCTCTCCGAAGCGCGCGAGCTGCTCTCGCTTTTTGAAGGCGAACCGGCGGCCGAGGCCGAGGCCGATCGCAGCATTGCGAGCGCCGAAACGGCGATCGGCGCGTTGGAGATGGCCGCAAGTTTCAGCGGCGAGTTCGACGCGCACGATGCGATCGTCAGCGTCTATGCCGGCGCGGGCGGCGTCGATGCCGCCGATTGGGCCGCGATGCTCACGCGCATGTACCTGCGGTGGGCCGAAGCCAAAGGCTTCTCCACGCAGATCGTCGACGAGTCGCCGGCCGAGGAAGCCGGCCTGAAATCGATCACCTTTTTCGTGCGAGGGCGCAACGCATACGGCATGCTGGAGAGCGAGCGCGGCGTCCATCGCCTCGTGCGTCTCTCCCCCTTCGACGCCGCGCACCGCCGGCACACCTCGTTTGCAGCGGTCGACGTCGTTCCTGAAGTGAGTGCAGGCGAAGGCGACGTCGAGATCAAGCCCGACGAACTGCGCGTCGAGACCTTCAAATCCGGCGGTGCGGGCGGGCAATACGTCAACAAAACCGAATCGGCCGTCCGCATCGTGCACGTACCGTCGGGGATCATCGTCGCCTCGCAGCAGGAGCGCTCGCAGGCGCAGAACCGCAACGTCGCCCTCACGATCCTGCGTGCCAAGCTCGCCGCAAGGGCCGCCCAGGAGCGGCAGAGTAAGCTCGACGATCTGCGCGGCGAGCGCCAGGCCAACGAATGGGGCTCGCAGATCCGCTCGTACGTGCTGCAGCCGTATCAGCTGGTGAAGGATCACCGGACCAACGTCGAGACCGGAAACGTAAGCGCAGTGCTCGACGGCGACATCGATCCGTTCGTCTGGCCCTACCTGCAGCAACGCAGCGCGAGCGGCGTCCCTTAGCCGTTCCGTGCGCGATCGTTTCCTCTGGATCGGGTGCATCGTCTATGCGGTGCTTCTGACGTCGCTGGGCACGCTCAAATACGACGTCCACCGCAACCTCGTCGACTTCGGGATCTTCGCGCAGACTGCCGCCAGCGCGTTCGGCTGCTTCTGCAATCCGATCGAAGGCAGCCACTGGGCGTTCCATTTCTCGCCCGTGCTCTACGCGGTCGGGGTTGCCGTGGCGCTCGTGCGATCGCCCTTCACGCTCATCGCGCTGCAGGCGATCGCGGGCGCACTTGTCGCGCCGCCGGTCTACGCGCTGGTCCGTCGCGCTCGCGCGGACGTGCGCGCGGCGCGCCTGGCCGCCGTGGCGGCGTGGCTCTATCCGCCGCTTGCCGGCCTGATCTTCGGCGATTTCCACGAGAACGGCTTCGCGCCCGCGGCGGTCGTATGGACGCTCTATGCTTTCGAGAGCGGTTCGCTGGCGGGAACGGTAGCCGGCGCGATCGTGACGCTCTCGATCAAGGAAGATCAGGCGATCTTCCTCGCGATCGCGGGTGCACTCGGCGCCTGGAAGTTTCGCGGAACGAAACGCGGGGTCGTCGCCGGAACGATCGCCGTGGCGAGCGTTCTAACGTTTGCTGCGTACTTTGCGCTGATTGCTCCGCGAGCGGCGGCCGCGCCGGCGCTGCCGTGGCAGCCGCTGCGCTTTTACGAGTGGAGCGGGGACGATGCTCGCGCACTGCTCGGGACGCTGCCGGCACGGCTCGGCTTCATTCTCCTGGCCTTCGGCCCGCTGCTCTTTCTGCCGTTTCGCTCGTCCGCGATATGGCTTGCGGCCGCTCCGCTCGCCGAAGTGCTCCTCTCCCGCATGTCGACGACGTACACGATGGGTTCGCACTACGCCGGCGCGTGGATCGGATACGTTCTGTTTGCATTCGCGCTGGCGCTGGGGCGAATCGCACCGCGGCGGTTGCGCCTCGTGCTTTTTGCCTGCATTGCGCTCTGCGTCGTCGAGTTTGCGGTCGCCGACCCGCTGCATCCCCGCTTGAATTTGCGGCCTATCGCGGCGCGCGACGTGGAGCTCGACACGTTTTTACAAACCCTGCCGCGCGGCGTCAGTTTGGCGACGCAAGAAGAAGCCTACACACACCTGGCGAGCCGCGAACCGCTGGCGCGTCTGCTGCCGGAACTTGCCTCGCGAGAGACGCGCGCGTGCTTCGTCTTACTCGATTTCGATTTCCCCGAGTCGGCGCGGCTGCAGGAGTACGGCAACCGGTTCGCGCGCCTGGTGGCCGAACGCCGGTACGCGCCGATTGCGCGCATGCAAGGCATTACGTTGTACCGCCGCATCGGGCGCTGCAACTAGGAGCACACTCCTTAAAGCAGCTGCGCGAGCGCGTCGGCGGCGAGCGTCGTCCAGCCGCTGCTCGCGCGTACCACGCGATGCGGCGCGGCCCATGGCGCCCAGCGCGCCACGCGCGCGGCGAAGAGCGATTCGTCGGGAAAGACGGCGACGATCGGCGTGCCGACCATGCCGGCAACCTGCAGCGCGCCCGAGTCCGGTGCGACGATCGCCGGCGCTGCGGCGATCGCGGCTTTCCACGTGGCCGTATCGTCAAAGTACTCTATCGCGATGTCCGTCGCGTCGTTGAGACGCTGCGCATAGTTCGACTCGTTGCGCGACGAAATAAGGTTCAACTCGCCGGCCGAAGCGAGCCGGCGGACGAGCTCGACAACCTCTTCGAAGCGTATGCCGAGACGTTCCCATTTATCGGTCACCTGCACGGCGATACGACCGTCGGCGGGGGGCTGCGCGTCGAGAACGAGCGGCCGCAGCTGCGCGAGATCGCGCGTCGGCGCGGCGTCGTCGAGAAGCGGCGCGGCCAGACGAAACAGCGTCTCGCATTCGTGTACGGTAGCGGCCGTCAAACGGGCGGAGCGGTAGATACTCTGCGTCAGAAAGCGGCGCGACCATAACGCTTTAAACGGCTTGCGGGCAATGTCTTCAAACCCGATACGGACCGGCGCGTCTACTGCCGCCGCGAGGCGGTAGCCGCCGGCGTCCTCAGTGGCGACGAGAACGTGCGAATACTTGCGTTCGCGCAGCTCGCCTCCGAGACGCTCGATCTCCCGAACGTTCGCGGGCGTATCGGAGCGCAGCTCGAAAGCTGCGACGACGACGTCGCGTACTGCGCTTGGGGCAAATGCGTGCTCGTTGGCGGATCGCAGGACGACGTCGACAGGAATCGCGCGTTGGCGCAAGGCTGCAATCGCCGGCGTCAACGCGAGCGCGTCGCCGATTGCGTCCAGGCGGATGATGAGCACCGACGGTGAAACCTGCGGCATGCCCGCCTCTTCGGATGCTCCGAACCTCGTAACCTTCGAAGATCTCGAAGGCTACCGGACGGTGGACAACTTCGGATACGTCTCCGGAAGCGCGTCGCGGCCCCGCAATCGCCTCCGCGCGACCTTTCGCAGCCTGGGCATGCTGATCGGATTGGCGAGTACGGAGTTCTTGAGCGATGCCGAGCAGCTGCGCGGCGAAGCGCTCGAAGCGTTGCGGCGGCGGGCCGAATCGCTGGGCGCAAATGCCGTGATCGGCTTGCAGTTTTACGTTACCGAGGGCGGCGACGGCTCGTGCAAGGTAGTCGCCTTCGGCAAGGCAGTCTCGCTGAGTTCGGAGGATCCGCGACGGTGAACGAGGCCGAGCGCGAGCGACGCCGCGAACTGCTGGCCGGCGCAGCGGGTGCCGCCAGCGCGTGCCGGCGCTGCGCAATCGGATACGAGCGCCAAAACAACGTGTACGGCGAAGGGGATCCGGGCGCGCGGCTCATGGTCGTCGGCGAAGGACCCGGCGAGACCGAAGATCAGCTCGGACGGCCCTTCGTTGGCAGAGCCGGCCAGCTGCTCGACCGAATGCTTGGTGCCATCGACCTGCCGCGCGAAGACGTCTACATCTGTAATACCGTGAAGTGCCGGCCGACCTTTGCCGGCCCCAATGGCCGGCGCAACCGCGCGCCCGAGCTCGAGGAGATGGCGAACTGTCGCCCGTTCCTCGACGAGCAGATCGAGATCATCGCGCCCGAGGTGATTTTGGCGCTCGGTGCTCCGGCGGCAAAGTCATTTCTCGGCCGAGACTTTCAAATCACGAAGATGCGAGGACGGTGGTACTCTGGACCGCGGGAAACACCGTTGATGGTAACGTTTCACCCCGCGTACATTCTGCGTCAGACCGGCGGGGAGATCGGGGCCGTCAAACGCCTGGTGTGGAGCGACCTCAAAGCCGTGCGCGCGAAGCTCGACGAGCCGAAGGAGCCGCCGCCGGAGGAGGCCGCGGCGCAAGCCGTGCAGGCCGGACTCTTCGAATGACTCGCGATCCGCTCGAGATTTGGTTGCGCGACGTTGTTGCCAGAGCCGACTTCTCGGGACCCGGCGAATTCGCCGCACACTTCGACCTGAAACCCTACCGCTTACGCCAGCTCTATCGAGCGGCGAACAAAGAGCTGGTCGCCGCACCGAGCGAGGTGACGACTCTGCCGAAGGAGCTGCGAACGGCGCTGGCCGAGCGCAGCGTCCGGTTCTCGGTAATCGAGCCGCTCGTGCTGCAGCATTCGAACGACCGGCAGACGACAAAAGGCCTCTTTCGCTTGGGCGACGGGAAGGAAGTCGAAGCGGTACTGATGGAGCACTACGGCGATCGCACGACGCTCTGCGTCTCCTCGCAGGCAGGCTGCGCTTTTGCCTGCGCCTTCTGCTCGACCGGTCAGGCCGGTTTCAATCGGAATCTCACCGCCGGCGAAATCTTCGATCAAGCGTGGTTCTTCGCGCGCGAACTCGCGACGCGAGGCAAACGGATCACCAACGTCGTCTTCATGGGAATGGGCGAGCCGTTTCACAACTACGAAGCGGTGATGGAGGCCGTCGCGCTGCTAAAAGATGCCAACGGCTTCGGCTTAGGGCATCGCCATATCACGATCTCAACCGTCGGGCTCGTCGACAAAATCGACGCGTTCGCCGAAGAGCACACGCAGGTGAACCTCGCGATCTCGCTGCATGCGCCCAACGACAGCGTTCGCTCGGGGTTCATGCCGGTCAACCGGCGCTATCCGATCGCGCAGCTGATGGCGGCCTGCGAGCGCTACGTCGCGCGCACGCATCGCAAGGTCTTCTTCGAGTACGTTATGCTGGCCGGCGTGAACGATAGCCAGAAATGTGCGCTCGAGCTGGCGGCCTTGATGCGCGGCCGCCTCTATCACGTCAATCTGATTCCCTACAACTCGACGCCCGACGGCCCGTTTGCCGCTACGAGCGACGCGCGCATCTGGGAGTTTGCCGCAACCCTCGACAAGGCCGGCGTTCCGGTCACCGTTCGCCAGAACATGGGGCGGGATATCGCCGCAGCGTGCGGCCAACTGCAGACCGAAACGCAGCCGAAGGCACACCACGCCGTGCCGGTGAGGTGACGTGATCAAAGACATCGCCTTTATCGCGTACTCCGCTCGCGATGTGCCTCGCGCGGTTGCGTTTTACCGCGACGTCCTCGGGTTGGAGATCGGGAGAGCGTTCAACGAAGGTTTCGTCGAATTTAACGTCGGGTCGAGCAGCTTTGCGGTCGACGGCGACCCGCCGGGATACGAGCCTGGAACGAGCAGCGGGCTCAACTTCGAAGTTGCCGATATCGTCGCGGCACAGCAGCGTTTACTGGAGCGCGGCGTCGAGGCCAGCGACGTCTACGAGTTTCCGGCGTGCTCGGTGTGCTTTGCAAAAGATCCCGATGGCAACCGCTTCGCGCTCCATCGGCGTAAGGCGACGGCGCCGGAGATCGAGCACGCCTTTGCGGGAATAGCGGTCGCAGATTATCCACGTGCGATTGCGTGGTACGAGGCTCTCTTCGGACGGCACCCCGACGTGGTCGTCAGGGAGGATGCCGAGGCGATGTGGCGCGTCACGCAGACGGCGTGGGTCTACATCGTTCGCGATGTCGCGCGTGCCGGCAAGGCGCTGGTGACGATCTTGCTCTCCGATCTGGACGAATATCTAGCGGGGATCGCAGCCCGTGGCGCCGCGTCTCCCGAGATCGAAACCGCACCCGGGCTCTTCCGCCGCGCGGCCTTCGTCGACGCCGAGGGCAACACACTTACGTTCGGCCAGCGCCTCGACGGTCCAAAGGTCCCACTCGAAGGGTAAGTCCGGCCCTTGGGCAGCGTTCGGGGGGACGCTATCATTGCTCCATGGGACGGATCGTCGGCGTTGCTCTTTGCTTTGGGGCTACACTTTTTGCGGGGTGCGCCGGCCAGTCCGCCGTGACACCCACGGGCGCGACCATACCGGCTGCCGCGGCAACGCAGCGGGCCGCAGCGCGCCTGCCGTGGCTGGCAACGGGCTTGCTCGCTCGCCCTGACGCGGGGCACTCCTGGATGACGCCCGATGCGAAGAACCGCGAACTGCTCTACGTTTCCGACGACGCGACCTACGACGTCTACGTGTTCACCTACCCGCAGGGCAAACTTGCCGGGACACTGACTGGATTCTCGGCGCCCGGCGGCCTCTGCAGCGACTCGAAGGGCGATGTTTTCATCCCGAACGCGCTCGGCTCGACGATCCTCGAATACGCACACGGCGGCGCGAATCCGATTGCCACCTTTAACGATCGCCTAGGCGCCTATCCGGGCTCCTGCGACGTCAATCCGATTACGGGCGAACTCACCGTGGCCAACACCGGCAGCGGAAACCCGAACCGGCCCGGCGACATGGCGATCTTCCCGGCGCCGTCCGGCACCCCGTCGTTTTATAAGGTGATGGATCATCCATATTCGTGCGCCTACGATCCGAAGGGCAACCTGTTCATCGACGGCGAGGACGCCTCGTTCGACAACTTTACCTTCGGCGAACTGAAGGCGCGGGGAAAGCGCTATCACAAGATCGCTCTCAATCAGCCGATCTCGTTGGCGGGCGGCGTTGCCTGGGACGGCACAAGCGTCGCCGTCGGCGACGTGTATAACGCCGTTATCTATCGGTTTTCGATCGGCGGCTCCAACGGTAGCCTCACCGGTTCGACGCCGCTGAGCGGCGCCGTTGCGACTTGGCAGTTCGACCTCGATCGCGGGCGAACGGTCGTGCCGAATTCCAACACGCAGGACGAAAGCGCGTCGGCCGTCCTGAAATACAACTATCCGAGCGGCGGCGCGGCGCTCAAGACCTTTGGCGCCGGCATCGTTTCCAATCCGGTCGGCGCGGCGATAAGCCGGCCCCAGTAACCCTCCCACTAGGCAGATATGGCGACTTGGCGCGACGTCAGGCGGATTGCTCTGGCGCTGCCCGGCGCCGCCGAGGAGACGACGAAGGCCGGCAACGCCGCCTGGCTGGTCAACGGTAAGTTCTTTACGTGGGAACGCCCGCTGAGGAAATCCGATCTCGCCGCACTGCGCGAGAAAGCGCCGGACGGTCCGATTTTAGGAGTGCGCGTCGCGGATCTGGAGATGAAGGAAGTGCTGCTCGCGAGTAATCCGCGGGTATTCTTTACGACGCCGCATTTCGACGGCTATCCGGCAGTACTGATCCGGTTGCCGAAGATCTCGACCAACCTTCTGAAAGACGTCATCGTTGAGGCCTGGCTCGCACGCGCCCAAAAGCGCGCGGTAACGGCTTATCTCGAGACCTCAGGCTGACTGCCGCACTCATCGGAGCGCTGAAAATTCCGGCAAGCGGCGCTGCGCGAGGCGTCGGCTCCGAACTCTCGCTGCTGCAGGATGCCAGCGTCAAAGCGGCAACCAACGCGGCGGTAGACGCCGCCAGGTAAGAGGTTTTGATCGGCATCGTTGCTCCCGTCGCGCTGCTCGTTCTCGGTAACGTCATCATTGCTTGGCGCTCGTTCGATGTCGTCCTGCGCTCAAACGCCGCGATCGATACGAAGGAAGCGGTGCCGAATCTGCCGAGCCTGTCGATCGTCGTACCGGCGCGCAACGAGGAGCGCAACGTTGCGCGCTGCGTCCGCTCGCTGCTGGCCACCGCGCATCCGAATTTCGAAGTGATCGCGGTCGACGACCGCTCGACGGATGCGACACGCAGCATCCTCGACGAGCTCGCGGCCGGCGAGAAACGCCTGCATGTGGTGGCCGGTGACGCGTTGCCCGAGGGTTGGATCGGCAAGCCCTGGGCGCTTTGGCAGGGCGCCGGCCGCGCCCACGGCGAGTGGCTGCTCTTCACCGACGCCGATACCGAGCACGAAGCGGCCGCGGCCGCTTCCGCGCAGCAGCGCGCGCTCGCGGACGGCTACGACGTCGTCAGCCTACTGACCGACCAGGAGACGATCTCGCTCGCCGAACGGCTCTTCTTGCCCACGATTCTTTTCGTCATCATGCTTGGGATCGGCGCAGTCGACGACGTGAATGATCCGCGCAAGCGCGACGTCGCGATCTTCAACGGGCAGTACATTCTCTGCTCGCGAAGGGCGTACGAAGGGATCGGCGGTCATCAGGCGGTGCGCGGCGAGATCGCCGAAGATCTCGAGCTGGCCCGCCGTTTCAAGCGCGACGGGCGCTTTGGGATCTTTCTCGTCGGCGCCGCCGGTCTCGTTCGCACGCGGATGTACGCGTCGTTTGCGGAGATCTGGCAAGGCTTCGTCAAAAACTTCGCCGTCGGCGCGCGGGGGCGCCCCTTCGATACGATTGCTGGAACGCTGCTGCTCGCCTGCGTCTCGCCGCTAACGCCCCTTGCGCTGCTCTGGCTGCTGATCGAGCGGCAGTGGCTAGCCGCCGCGATCCTCGGCCTCTCGGAGGCCGCCGTCGTTGTGGCCGCCGAGATCGGAATGCGCCGCTCGCGCTTTCGCCCGGGTTCGGGAGCCGCGCTGCCGCTCGGGTTCGCCCTGACGCTTGCGATCTTTGCGACGTCGGTCTATCGCTCGTACGTTGGAGGCGGCGTCGAATGGCGCGGTCGCCGTTACGGCGGGGGTTTGCGAGACGAGCGCAAAACCTAGCGCCCAAGTGGAGACTGCTGCATCGCCTCGCCGCGTGACGATGGAAGAGGTTACCGCGCTTGCGAAGCGGCGCGGCTTTATCTTTCAATCCAGCGAGATCTATGGGGGCATCAACGGTTTCTGGGACTACGGACCGCTGGGAACCGTGCTCAAGCGCAACGTCAAACGGGCCTGGTGGCGCGACACCGTCGAGCTGCGCAACGACGTCGTGCCCTTCGATTCGTCGATCATCATGCATCCGATGGTCTGGAAGGCCTCGGGACACATCGATGCTTTTCACGACGTCATGGTCGACTGCAAGGTCTGCAAGCACCGCTTTCGCGCCGATCACCTCAAGGACCGGTCGCAGTGCCCGGACTGCGGCAGCAAAGACTCGTTTACCGAGCCGCGCAACTTCAATCTGATGATGCGCACTACCGTTGGGCCGATGGAGGACACGTCGGCCGTCGCATATCTGCGCCCGGAGACGGCTCAGGGCATTTTCGTCAACTTCAAGAACATTTATCAGAGCGCGCGCAAGCGCCCGCCCTTCGGCGTGGCGCAAATCGGCAAGTCGTTTCGCAACGAAATTACGCCGGGTAATTTCACGTTTCGCGTGCGCGAGTTCGAGCAGGCCGAGCTCGAGTATTTCGTTCCCGACGACGGCCACGATCTGGAGGTCTTTCGCGCGTGGGTCGACCGCCGCAAGGAATGGTACGCGAGCTACGGCATCGCCTCGGACCGGTTGCGCTTCTACGAGCTGACCGACGCCGAGCGCCCGCACTACGCCAAGGCCGGCATCGACGTCGAGTACCTCTTTCCGTGGGGTTGGGGGGAGCTCGAATCGATCGCGCATCGCGGCACGTACGATCTCGACGCGCACATGAGGCTTTCGGGCAAGGATCTGCGTTTCTTCGATGAAGCGAGCAAGACGCACTACACGCCGCTGCTCATTGAAAGCTCTGCGGGTATGGACCGAACGACGCTGACCTTCCTCATCGACGCCTACGAGCGTGAGCGCAGCGTCGATCCCAACGGCAAGGAGACGGAACGCACCGTGCTGCGCTTTCATCCGTTCATCGCGCCCGTGCAGGCGGCGGTCTTTTCGCTGGCCCGCAACAAGCCGGAGCTCGTCGAGCGCGCAACGACGATCGAAGCGGCGTTGCGCCGCAAGCTGCGAACGCAGTACGACGAGGGCAACATCGGCCAGCTCTATCGCCGCCAGGACGAAATCGGCACGCCGTTCTGCATCACCGTCGACTACGAAACGCTCGGCGACGGCAGCGTGACCGTGCGCTCGCGGGATTCGATGGCACAGGAGCGCGTGCCGGGCGAGGCGCTCGAGGCCTATCTACGGGATCGTCTCTCCAATGAGTAAGTTCGTCTACTTCTTCGACGAAGGGCGCGTGCTGGCGTCGCAGTCCGACCCCAACGCCGAGCGCAACATGCTCGGCGGCAAGGGGGCGGGGCTCGCAGAGATGACCGCGGCCGGCTTGCCCGTTCCCTCGGGCTTTACGATCACAACCGAAGCGTGTCTGAGCTTCTACGACTCCGGACGGCATTTTCCGCACGGCTTGCAGGCCGAGATTGACGCGGCGATGGCCGAGCTGCAAAAGCGAACCGGCAAGGGGTTCGGCTCGATCGAAAACCCGCTGCTCGTCTCCGTGCGCAGCGGCGCGCGCGTCTCGATGCCGGGCATGATGGATACGATTCTCAATCTCGGGCTCAACGACGAAACCGTCGAAGGCCTGGCGCGGCTCACCAACAACGAGCGCTTCGCGTGGGACGCCTACCGGCGCTTCATTATGATGTTCTCCAACGTCGTCCTCGGCATACCGAAGGACCACTTCGAAGAGCTGATCGAGGAGGCGAGGAATGCCGCGGGCGTGCGCACCGATGCCGAGCTCGACGCCGCTACGTGGAAGAGGCTCGTCTCGCGTTTCAAGGCGATTGTCGGCGAACACGGCAAGAACTTTCCCCAGGAGGTCAACGCGCAGCTCGTCGCCGCGATCGAAGCGGTCTTCGACTCCTGGCATTCCAAGCGCGCCGTCGACTACCGCCGCTACAATAAGATTCCCGACGATTGGGGCACCGCCGTCAACGTGATGGAGATGGTCTTCGGAAACATGGGCGAGGACTCGGGGACCGGTGTCGCTTTCACGCGCAACCCGAACACCGGCGAACGCGTGCTCTTCGGTGAGTACCTCAGCAATGCTCAAGGCGAGGACGTCGTCGCCGGCATACGAACGCCCGAGAAGATTTCCGACCTCGCGCGCCGTCAGCCGAAGGTCTTCGCGCAGTTCGAGAAGATCGCCGAACGCCTCGAGCGCCACTATCGTGATATGCAGGACCTCGAGTTTACCGTCGAGCGCGGCAAGCTCTTCATGCTGCAGACCCGCAATGCCAAACGCAGCGCCGAGGCCGCCGTCAAAATCGCCTGCGATCTGGTCGGGGAGGGCTTGATCGACAAGCGGCGTGCCGTCGGAATGGTGAGCGCGCAGTCGCTCGATCAGCTCTTTCACGCACGGATCGATCCGGATCAGAGCGTTGAGGTCGCGTGCAAGGGCCTCAACGCCTCGCCGGGAGCCGCGGCCGGGCAGATCGTTTTTTCGGCCGAGGACGCCGTCGCGTGGAAAGAGCAGGGGCGCAAGACGATCTTGGTTCGCACCGAGACCAATCCCGACGACGTGCACGGAATGATCGCCGCCGAGGGAATCCTCACGCAAAAGGGCGGCGCGACCTCGCACGCGGCGGTCGTTGCGAGGGGGATGGGCAAGCCGTGCGTCGCCGGTTGCGAAGCGGTACGCATCGACCGGCACCACAAGCGCGCGAGCTTCAACGGCAGCGAGCTGGGCGAGGGAGATTGGATCACGATCGACGGCACGACCGGCAACGTCGCCGTGGGCGAGCTGCGCTTGATTCCGCCGCCCTCGCGCCTGCCGGAGTGGCTCGCAACCTTCCTTTCGTGGGCGGACGAGCTGCGGCGAATGCAGGTATGGGCAAACGCCGATACGCCGGAGGACGCGGCCAAGGCGCGCGAGCTGGGCGCGCAGGGAATCGGGCTGTGCCGCACCGAGCACATGTTCATGCAGCAAGCGCGTCTGCCGATCGTCCACCAAATGATTCTTGCGACGAGTGAAACGGAGCGGGAGAAGGCGCTCGAACGGCTCTTGCCCTTTCAGCGCGACGATTTCTACGGCATCTTGTCGGCGATGGAAGGATTGCCGGTGACGATCCGGCTGCTCGACCCGCCGCTGCACGAATTTCTGCCCTCTCTCGAGGAGCTGCTCGTCGAGACGACCGAGATCCGGCTGACCAAAGGCGTGAAGTCGCCCGAGTACCACGAGCGTGAGGCGCTCCTGCGCCGCGTCCAGCAGCTGCACGAGCAGAATCCGATGCTGGGCCTGCGCGTCTGCCGTCTAGGGATCGTTTTTCCGGAGATCTATGAGATGCAGGTGCGCGCGATCTTCGAAGCGGCGTGCGAGCTAAAACGGGAAGGCGTCGACGCTCGCCCGGAAATCATGATACCCGGCGTCGGAACGAAAGAAGAGATGCAGGTGACGCGCGACGCGGCCAAGCGGGTCGCCGACGAAGTGCTTGCCGTACACGGCACGGCACTGGCGTATCATATCGGGACGATGATCGAGCTGCCGCGGGCCTGCATCGTCGCCGACGAGCTTGCCGGCTGTGCCGAATTCTTTTCGTTCGGAACCAACGATCTGACGCAGACGACGTACGGCTATAGCCGCGACGACGCCGAGGGTTCGTTCATTCCGGTCTATCTCGATAAGAAGATTCTCAAAGACGACCCGTTCCAGGTGCTCGATCGGCGCGGCGTCGGCGGCCTGATGCGCCAGGCGGTCGAACTTGCGCGACCGGTGCGCGAGGGCATCAAGATCGGTATCTGCGGCGAGCACGGCGGCGAACCGAGCAGCGTCGCGTTCTGCGATCAGCTCGGGCTCGACTACGTCTCGTGCTCCCCGTATCGCGTTCCGATCGCCCGGCTCGCGGCCGCGCAGTCGGCCATCGGCGTCTTACGCTAGAGCAGCTGCGCGCGAAGTGATCTCGGCGCAGAGGCGCCGCGCGTCGCGGATCGCCTCTTCGTGCCCGGGAGCCCGGCGCACGAAGAGCTTGCGCCAATAGGCTTTGCCGCTGAGCTTGGCGATGACGTCGGAGGCTTGTCGCGCATCGATCGCGCCGCCCGGCCCGTCAACGAGGACGGTGAAGGGCTGGCCGATTCCCAACGGCAGGCGGTGGCGCAGCTGCGACTGCGAGTCGGCCCAGACGTTGTCGCCGCCGAAGCGCTCGCGCAGCGCGTGCTCGCAGGCCTCGAAGGCCTGCAGGTCGCGTTCGGCGTTGAACTCGGCGGCGAGCGCGTAGACGCGCACCCGGTTGCGCAGCGCATACGCAGCTTCGCTGCGCGAGTCGTCGAGCGCGTTGAGCACGCGGAAATCGTCCCAGCGCAAAAACTCCTCGATTGGATCGAGGGCGCGCGGATCCGGCCAGAGCTCGCGCAGTACGTCGTGCAGGACGTGCTCGAACATCCGCGTCGTGTGATGGAAGTAGACCGAGGCAAACATCATGTAGCGCGCCATCACGAACGACTCCAGCGCGACGACGCCGCGCCGGTCGATTCCGACGGCGTCGCGCCCCTCATGCCGCACGATACGCAGCGATGCGATCAGCTGCTCGGCGTCATACCGGCCGGTCGCGACGCCGGTAAAATAGGCGTCCCGCTGCAGGTAGTCCATCCGGTCGGCGTCGAGATTCGGCCCGCTCACCAGCTCTCGCAGGGCCGGATAGCGGGTTGCGGGATCGCCGGCGATCAGGCTCAGCACGTCGGCGGCGTCGACCTCCAGCGCGGCGATGCCGGCGGCGACGTCGGGCAGGGCCAGCATATCGGCGGTGCGCCGCTCGTGTCGAACGCCGAGCACCTCTTCGCAGCCGTGGCTGAAGGGCCCGTGGCCGATGTCGTGGAGGAGCAGTGCGGCGCGGACGAGGCGCCGCTGGTACGCGACGTCGTGTGTGTCGCCGAAGAAGTGCCGGCCATGGCGGACGAGCTCCTCGAACGCGCGTGCGCCGATCGCGAGCGCGCCAAGGGCGTGCGTGAAACGCGAATGCTCGGCCGACGGAAATGCAAGATACGCCAGCCCCAGCTGGCGCAGGCGACGCAGGCGCTGCATGATCGGAAGATCGAGGAGCCGCGCCTCGGCGCTGGAGAGCTCGATAAAATGGTGAATCGGGTCGAAGATGCGCTTCATTCCAGCCGCGACGGAATACGCGGGGGAACCGCAGAACTCCCGTTCCCAGGAATATCGTTCGAGTGAAATACGATCAGGGGGCCCTTCGCGAGATCCGCGAGCGCGTCGACATCGCGAGCTTTATCGGACAGTACGTGCAACTCCGCAAGCGCGGCAACGATCTGGTCGGGCTCTGTCCGTTTCACTCGGAGAATACGCCGTCGTTTCACGTGCATCCCGATCGCGGATTTTTCAAGTGCTTCGGCTGCGGGACCGGCGGCGACCTGATTACGTTCGTGCAGAAGCTGGAAAACGCGTCGTTCGGCGACGCCGTGCGAATGCTCGCCGCGAAGGCGGGCATCGAGCTGGAGCCCGAGGACCCGCGCAAAACCCGAGCGCGCAGCGAACGCGAAGCGATTTACGAAGCGAATCGCGTCGCGGCGGAATACTTTGCGCGCACGCTGGCGGCCGAAACGGGCGCAGCGGCGAGGCGCTATCTCGAGCAGCGCGGCATCGAGCCCGCGACGGTCGAGCGCTTTCGCCTCGGCTATTCGCCCGATACCTGGAGCGGACTCGTGACCGAGCTCGAGCGCAACGGCGTCGACCTCACGGTCGCGGCGAAGGCGGGATTGATCAAGCCCGGCCAGCGCGGGTATTACGACTTTTATCGCGACCGGTTGATGGTACCGACGTATTCGACGACCGGCGAGGTGATCGCGTTCGGTGGGCGCGCTTTGGGCGACGGCGAGCCGAAGTACCTGAACACGTCGACGACGCCCGTCTACGTGAAGGGTCATCACCTGTACGCGCTCAACCTGGCGCGCCGCGCCGCGCAGAGCGACGGGACCCTGATCGTCGTCGAGGGCTACCTCGATTGCATCGCGCTGCACCAGGCCGGTTTCGAAAACAGCGTCGCGGCGCTGGGGACGTCGTTCACCGCCGAGCAAGCGGCGGAGCTGCGGAAGTACGCCGAGTACGTCTACCTGTGCTTCGACGGCGACGCGGCGGGAAGCGGGGCTGCAACCAAAGCCGTGGATATTGCGTCTAAGGCCATCGAGAACACCGGCTCCTCGGTGCGTATCGCCTTGCTTCCCCCCGGAGAGGATCCCGACAGTTTCGTTCGTGCCCGCGGCGCGCCCGAGTTCCGGCGCCTGCTGGACGCTGCCAAGCCGGCCATTGCGTTCAAGATCGACGGGGAGGTCGAGCGACTGCGCGCTGGGTTCGACTCCCCGGCTCGCGTGGCGCCGAAGGCGGAGGCGCTCATTCGAAGGTTAGTACCCCGTGAGGAATGGGACCGCTGGCGCGTTTACGTAGCGGGACGCCTGCAGGTGAGCGTGGACGACCTCCGGAACAGCCGGTTCCTCTCCGATAGCGCGAACTTCGCTCCACATCCGCGGAACACGCTACCGGAAAGCCGTCATGCCAGCGCCGCCGTCGAGCCGCTCTCCTTCGAACGAGAGGTCGTGAGCATTCTGCTCGAGGAGCCGGCGCTTGCAGAAGAGTACGGCGAGCGCATCGCTGCACCACGCTTTCGTAATGCGGTGTACCGGCGAATCTACGAACGGATCGTCGGTTCGGCGGGCTCGTTACGCGCGACGGCCGACGTCTTCGGACTCTTTGCGGAGGATCAGGCGATTCTCGACGTACTGGCCGAACTCGGACAACGGGACCGGAGTTCGGCGGTAAGGTACGGCGATACGCAGGAGCGCCGCGCGCACCTGGAACGGGTGGTGGAACGGCTCCGGCTCGACAACGAGCGGGAGCGCTATCGGGAGTTATCGGACATTATAGACAGTCGTTGGGTCAACGGCGAAGCGGTTTCGGAGGATCTCCGTTCCGAATACGAAGCGCTGGTTGCCAAACTAAAAAAGTAGTGAACGTTGCCAAAAACGGAGCAAAAGAGATGGGAGGTGAAACAAAAAGAGATGCCACGTAAAAAGGGCGGGGCACCCGTAGCGGAGCCCGCAGTGCCTGCGACACTGGAAGAGCTGAAGAAGAAGCTCATCGCGCGCGGTAAGACCCAAGGATCGCTGACGTACGAAGAGATCAACAGCACGTTCGAGGTGCTCGAGGAGATCACGCCAGAACAGCTGGACGAGTTCTTCGAGGAGATCACCGGCGCCGGGATCGAGCTCGTCGACGAGCAGAAAGACGAGAAGCCCGAATCGGAGCGTGAAGAGGAAGTGGAGGCGACCGTCCCCGACGGTCTGTCGCTTGACGACCCGGTCCGCATGTATCTCAAGGAGATCGGGCGCGTCCCGCTGCTCTCCATGGAGCAAGAGAAGTCGCTGGCAATGCGGATCGAGGCCGGGGAGCTCGAAGGGAGCCGGAACGGACAGGCGGACTCGCGGGTGATCGACTCCGGTGAGGAGGCGAAGCGCCAGCTGACCGAAGCCAACCTGCGGCTCGTAGTTTCGATCGCGAAGAAGTACGTTGGGCGCGGGATGCTCTTTTTGGACCTCATTCAAGAAGGCAACCTCGGCCTGATCCGCGCGGTCGAAAAGTTCGACTACCGCAAGGGCTACAAGTTCTCGACGTATGCCACGTGGTGGATCCGCCAAGCGATCACGCGTGCGCTTGCCGACCAGGCACGGACGATTCGCATCCCCGTGCACATGGTCGAGACGATCAATCGCTTGATCAAGGTTTCCCGGCAACTCTTGCAAGAGCTCGGCCGCGAACCGTCGGTCGAAGAGATCGCCGAATCGATGGCGCTGACCCCCGAAAAGGTGCGTGAGGTCATGAAGATCTCGCAGGAGCCGATCTCGCTGGAGACGCCGATCGGGGAAGAGGAAGACTCGCACCTGGGCGACTTCATTGAAGATCAAGAAGCGGTGGCACCCGCCGAGGCCGCATCTGTAATGCTTCTCAAAGAGAAGATGCAGGACGTCTTGCAGAATCTTACGGAGCGCGAACGGAAGGTACTAGTTCTGCGCTTCGGCCTGGAGGACGGCCATCAGCGGACGCTCGAGGAGGTCGGACAAGAGTTCGGCGTAACGCGCGAACGCATCCGGCAGATCGAAGCCAAGGCGCTGCGCAAACTGCGCCATCCGTCGCGAGGAAAAGCTCTCAAGGATTACTGGACGAACGAATAACTTGGTACTTCCGATAATGTTCGCGGCGCTGCTCGCCGCGAACCCATCACCGTCACCTAGCCCCGACGAGCGCGAGCTGCCGACGATCATTACCGTGATCTCCTCGCCGTACTGCAACTCCCTCGCGGACCACTTCAACGGCGCATTGATGCCGATGCTGGCCAACGACCGTGTTCTCGACACGGTCGGAGTGCAGCTCGACGACCTCAACGCGCTCTTCTACACGACCAACTACGTCCAGCAGTTCCTGCACGTGCGCGACAGCGTCTACCATCAGGAGGTGACGCTCAACAACTCGCTGGCAGGAATTCAGACGAACATCAAGGCTTTGCGTGAAGGCGCGACCCAAACGACCGACCCCAAGGCGACCGCTGCGGTGCAGCAAGCTTCGTGGCAGCTGCAGACCGTCTACGACCATCAGCGGCAGCTGGCGATCGATCTCGAGAACCTCTACCACGCGATGCTCGACTACAACATTTCGCGCGCGAACCCGCCGATGGGCGGATTCAGCGAACGCGAGATGACCGAAGCGCCGGCGATGCGGGACTCAAAGGAGTGGCTGCATTACTATCCGCAGCGCGCGGTCATCGATAAAAGCGAAGATCAGGCCGTAGACACGGCCTATAATGCGGCGCAGACCTACTGCGTCCCCAAAAAGAAGTAGCCCCGCGAACGAGCTCCGCGCGAGCCTACATATCGGGTTTTTCGGCGTTCGCGCTCGGGATGACGTTCGGGTTTTTATCGGCGAAGGCGCCCAACGGGTTGGGCTTCACCCAAACGATGAGATCCCAAATCGAGGGGAAGAGGAAGACTCTTTTTACGTCCGCGACGCTCGTGGCCTTGCCCATCGTTACCAGCGTCTCCGGCTTGGGATTATCCGGACTGCTGTGCTGGGCTTGCGCGAACTTCTCGGCGCTGACCGCGCCGTAGACTTCGGTGCCGTTCGGGCCGATCAGGACGTAGTGGACGTGTTCGCGGAACGAGACCCAGCGGCGGTAGCTTACGCCCCAGAGTTTTGGCGGCTGCGGTGAGGCGCTTTGCAGCACCGAGAAGTCGGCGCCGAGCAGATTTCCTTTTACGTCGTACCAGAGCTGGCTGGGATGCTTTGGATCGCTGCTCTGCCACTGCAGGTTCGCGTAGCTGATCGCGCCGTCTTCATCCTCGTTGCCATAGCGGAAGTAGCCGGCGTTGACCGCGTCGGCCGGCGTCGGGAAACGAGCCGTCAAGTCTTTTTGTATCTGCTGGACGAAGGCGACCTCCGTGCCCTGCGGCACGGGCGAGAGAGACGGGGCCGCCGAGGGCATCGGCGTCGCAGCATATCCGGGAATCGTCGTCAGCGCGAGAATTGCGAGCGCACAGGTCAGGCGAATCAACAAAGGTACCTCACTTTCTGGCGTCTTCTTCCAGAAGTGAGGCAAAAAACATCGTGGCCTGGGAGCCCGACAGGCTCCTCAAGGCGTGGGCGTTTCGGTCGGTTCCGGAGCCGGCGTCGCGCGCGGAGTCGGCGTCACGCGCGGAGCCGGCGGCACCGTCGGCAGCGGCGTCACAAGCGGCTGTACCGGAAAGGTCGCGTCGGGGACCTCGGAACTCTGCGCGAGTGGACGAGGCGTAACGATCGCGGTCGCTCCGTTGGGCGTTACCGAGATCGTTGCGTCGGTGCGAGCCGGCACTTCGGAGCCGGCCTCCAATACGAAATTTTTGCCGTGGCGGAATATCTGCCAGAGGCTGTAGTACGGGACGAAGATATCGCCCGCGGTATCTTCAGCGGCGACCGTCGAACCGTGACCCGACGTGACGTGCGGCTCGAGACGGCCGACCGGCGAGCGTAACGGCACTTGACGACCGTCGGGCAGCGTAAGCGGCTCGAAGAAGATGTCGACGAATCCGTACGTGTCGGCGATATCGGCCGCCGAGACGTCGACGATTCGGATCGCGGCCGGGGCTCCGGCCGGTGCGACGCTTCTACCGTTGACCACGATCGCGTTCTTGAGATGAACGCGAATGAGTTGGCCGGTTTTCGACGATTTCGACGAGATGGGATCGTCGAGCACGAAGAGGAGGGTTGAATCCAACGGCAACACGCTTCCGGTTGGGGGAGCGGTTGGGCTCGGGGTCGGTTTGGGGACGGGCCGCAGAGGCATTGGATACGCTTGCGCCGTTCCGACGCCGACAATCACCAGGGCGAGCAGGTAAAGGCTCAGGCGCCACCCGAGCCGTTGGATCTTAGCTGGCGCGCTTCTGAGCTTTCGCTGCGCGTTTGCCCTCTTCGATGAGCTGCTTGACTTTCTGTCCACCTTTTTGGCCAATTCGTTCGTAGAAGTCCGGACCGTAACGATCACGCGTCGCTTCGCCACCCTTTTTGCCACCTTTTTTTCCGATCTGCTCGTAGAACTCGTGGCCGTGGGCTTGCTTCGTCGCAAGGCCGCCTTTACGTCCGATCTCTTCGTAGAACTGGGCGCCGTATTTGTGTTTGACGGTCTCTCCGCCCTTTTGTCCGGCCTCTCGGACGGACATTCCGCCGGTGCGTTTTGGTTCCTGATTCCCTGCCATTTTTTTCCTTCTGTTATCGGTGCCGCCAAGAAGGGGCGGCACTCTCTTTCCATTTACTACAACGCAAGTGAGGGGCGAAAAGTTTGTCGCCCAGGTTGGGGCTTAATGAGAGCAGACAAAAGTTAGAATCCTTTGAAGAGCATCCCCCTACCTGCTTTAGAAGGCGCGTTTCGTATCAATTAGGATGGTCACGGGGCCCTCATTGACCAGCTCGACGGTCATTTTGGCGCCAAACTTCCCATAAGCAACCGGGACGTTTAGGGAAGCGGCGCTGCTCCCAACGAGCTCGTACAGGCGCCTCGCCTGCGGCTCCCGGGCCGCCGCGACGAACGAGGGGCGCCTTCCGCGCCGCACGTCGCCGTGCAAAGTGAACTGAGAGACGACCAGAAGCGCGCCGCCCGTCTCCCGCAGCGAACGGTTCATCAACCCCGCTTCGTCGGCGAAAATCCTTAGTTCCACGATCTTTTCGGCGAGAGACCGGGCATCGCGTTCGTCATCGTCGAGGCCAACGCTCACGAGGGCCAGCAAGCCGGCAGCGATTTCGCCGACGATCGCCCCGTCGACGAGGACTCTGGCTGCGCTAACGCGCTGGACGACCGCTCTCAACGCGAAAAGATCGAGGAGACCGCAAAGAGCGCATTTTCGCGGCGCTCCAGCACGCGGCGATAGAAATAGCCGGCCCAGTGCGTTCCGAACGGCACGTAAATGCGCAGGCGATAGCCGTCGGCGACGATCTGCCGCTGCACGCTGGGGCGGCAACCGTAGAGCATTTGAAACTCGAAACGGTCGCGTGCGATGCCCTCGCTTCCGACGAACTCTTTCACCGCCGCAATCAAACGGCGATCGTGCGTCGCGATGCCGGGATAGTTGCCGTGCAGCAACAGCTTTTTCGCAAGATCGAGATACTGGGCCCGAATGTCGATCATTCGTTTGAAGGCGATCTCGGGCGGCTCGTTATAGGCGCCCTTGCAGAGGCGAACGCGCGCCTGGCGTTCGATTGCCTCGTCGACGTCGGCCGGCGTGCGCTTCAGATAGGCTTGCAGCACTTCGCCGACGTTTTTGTGCTCCGCGAACGTCTCGCGGAAGACGCGCAGCGTAGCATCGGTGACGGCCGACCCCTCCATGTCGATGCGTACGAACGGATCGGGATTGCGCCGCGCGTGTTCGGCGAGGCCGATGAGGTTTTGCTTGGCGAGGGCTTCGTCGAAGAGCAGGCCCATCGCGGTGAGCTTCACCGAGACGTTCGAGGCGACGCCGCTCTCGCCGATGGCATCGAGCATCTCGAAGTACGTGTCGCGCGTGCGCAGCGCGTCGTCGCGCGTCAGGACGTCTTCGCCGAGGAAATCCAGAGTCGCGGTCATGCCTTCGGCGTTGAGCGCGCGAACGACCGCGAGCGCTTCGGCGATCGTTTCGCCCGCAACGAAGCGGCGCGCGATAAAATAGAACTTCTTCTGGAACACGGCGCGGCTTGTTCGGGGGACTAGTGCACGACGCCTCGGCGCAGAAGCCAGGCGACGGCCAGCACGAACGCCGCCAGAACGACGAACGCGTAGCAGAGAGCGAGCGCCTCACGCACGCCGGATGCCGAAAGCGCCACATAGAGCGCGACCGGAAGCGAGGTCGGATGATACGCCACGATACTCGTTGCTCCGTATTCGCCGATCGCGCGCAGCCACGCGAAGGCGACACCCGCGCCGATGCTTCCCGACGCCGCCGGGAGCGCGACGCGCGCGAAGATGCGCCATTCGCTCGATCCCAGCGTGCGAGCGGCATCGGCGTAGATCGGATCGAGCGCACCGAATGCGGCCGTCGCCGCGATCGCGACGAACGAACCCGAGACGAAGAACTCGGCAACGCCGACGCCGAACAGCGAATCGGGTACGGACAGACCGTGAAGCGCAAGCCACGCTCCGGCCGGCGAGTTCGTGCCGAGCGCGTAGAGCAGCATCAGTCCGGAGGCGACCGGGGGGAACGCGAGGGGGAGCGCGAGCGCGAAGAGTGCGGCCGCGCGCCAGCGGGCCGGCCTGCGGGCCAGGTAGTAGCCCGCCGGAACGCCCAGGAGCGTCGCAACCAGCGTTGCGCCCGCCGAGGCGACCAGCGAGACCCGCGCTGCATCGCCCGCGGCCGCGCCGGCCAGCGAAAATGCCGTCTGCGGCGGCATCGCGGCGACGACCGCGAGCACCGGCGCGATGAGCGCGGCCAGCAGCGCCAGGGCGGCAAGCGCGAAGAGCGGACCTGGCGAGCGCAGCCTCATGCAGGAAGCTTCACCAAGCCGTCGCGCAAAGCGTTCTCATGAGCGCCGCGTTTCTCAAGGTCCTCGCGATCGCGCTGGCGCTCGCGCTGGACGTCTTCGCGGTGAGCGTCGGCGTCGGCGTCCGTGGGGTCACGCCGCAGCGACGCCTGCGCATCGGCCTCGCCTTTGCCTGCGCCGAGGTATCGATGAACCTGCTCGGCGCGGGGATCGGGCTGCTGGCGGGGCGGCTGATCGGTGATGCCGCCGGCTACATCGGATTTGCGGCACTCATCGCTTTGGGCGTCTACATGGCAAAAGAGAGTCGCAGCGCCGCCGGCGCCCCGCAGTTCGACCTGTCGCGCGGCCCCGGGCTGCTGATGGCGTCGCTCGCGATCAGCCTCGACTCGTTAGGGATCGGGTTCTCGATTCTGTACGTGGGCGTGCCGCTTCCGGTCTCGCTGATCGTCATCGCGATCGTCTCGGTCGTGTCGACGATGCTTGGCTTGTTGATCGGGCGCAGCCTCGGACGTTACGCCGAACGCAACGCCGCCTTCGTCGGCGGCGCGCTGCTCGCGCTCACGGGCATCGTCTTTGCGGCACTCAAGGCGCTGCACGCCGGATAGAGGCGCTCCTTCGATCTCGTCGTCGGACCGGGAAGGGCGTCGGCAAGAGCAAGACGCTGGGTGGAGGCGCAATATCGCCATGCCGGACCGGGCTCAAAGGATGCTCGGTCTCACGGCAGAATAACGCGGCGCAAAATTGTTCACATACGTCGTGCGCCGGACTCTTCAATCGATTCCGCTGCTGCTGGCCATCTCGATCATCCTCTACGGCATCCTTTACAACATGCCGGGTGGCCCGCTGGCGCCCTACCTGCAGAACCCGCACATCACCCAGGCCGACATCGTGCGCCTCAAGCACAACCTCGGCCTCGACCAGCCGGTGCCGATTCAGTACATCAAGTGGCTCGGGCACGTCTTGGTCGGGGACATGGGCTATTCGACGAGCAACTCGGAGCCGGTCTTCCAAGCGCTGATCGAACGCCTTCCCGCGACCTTGGAGCTGACCTCCGCGGCGCTCTTGCTGGCGCTTGGCTTCGGCATCACGGCCGGGATTTTATCGGCCGTCTATCGCTACACGGCGCTCGACTACGCGATCACGACCTTCGCGTTCGTCGGGCAGTCGATGCCCGTTTTCTGGTTTGCGCTGATGATGCAGCTGGCGTTCGCGGTGCACGGCATACCGCTGCCCGGCGGCTACGAAATTCAGCTGCCGTCCGCGGGCCTGGCGAACAGCGACAACTTCGATTTCGGCGACCGGCTCGTCCATCTCGTGCTGCCGGCGATCGTGCTGGCGCTGCTGCAGGTTGCGCTCTTTAGCCGTTTCATGCGCTCGTCGCTGCTGGAAGTGCTCGGCACGGATTATATGCGCACGGCCGCCGCGAAGGGCTTGCCGTTCCGCACGATTCTCTTTAAGCATGGCTTGAAGAATGCGCTGATTCCGGTGGTTACCGTGACGGCACTCTCGTTGCCGGGTCTTATCGCGGGCGCGATCGTCACCGAGACGATCTTTGCCTGGCCAGGCATGGGCCGGCTCTTTTACAACGCGCTGACGCAGAGCGACCTCGCGTTGCTAATGGGATATCTGCTGCTCGTCGCCTTTTTCGTCGTCTTTTCCAACCTGCTCGCCGACGTCGTCTACGCGTGGCTCGATCCGCGCGTGAAGTACGACTGAAAGAGACGAGAACATGGCCGCACCCACGCTGCCGATGCCCGGCAAGCCGATTGCCGAAGACGAAGTAACTTTTAGCAAGGTCACGTTCTGGACGCGCTTCCGCCGCCACAAACTGGCCATCGCGGGATCGGTCGTTCTGCTGCTGATGATTTTGGCCGCGGTTTTCGCCGGCCAGATCTCGCCCTTCGATCCCAACTCGATCGATAATGGGACCGCCGCGATACCGCACTGGAACGGCACGCCGCTCCCGCCGTGCTTTCAAGACAAAGCGACCTGTTGGGGCCACTCACTGGGAACCGATGAAGTCGGGCGCGACCTGCTCTCGCGCCTGCTCTTCGGCGCGCGCATTTCGCTTACGGTCGGCGTCTTCGCCGTGGTCATGGAGATTCTGATCGGGACGGTCTTAGGCGCGATCGCCGGGTACTACGGAGGCTGGGTCGACTACGGGCTGATGCGCCTTACCGACGTCTTTCTCTCGATTCCGCTACTGCCGCTGTTGCTGGTCCTCACGGCGATCGTGGCGGCGAGCTCCTCGAAGGCGGCTTTAAGCTTCGGAGTGATCGTCGTGATTATCGGCGCGCTCTCGTGGCCGCCGGTCGCGCGTCTCGTGCGAGCCTCGTTCTTGAGCCTGCGCGAGCGC
The DNA here is from genome assembly GCA_036489315.1 of Candidatus Cybelea sp. NCBI lineage: Bacteria > Bacillati > Vulcanimicrobiota > Vulcanimicrobiia > Vulcanimicrobiales > Vulcanimicrobiaceae > Candidatus Cybelea > Candidatus Cybelea sp. The sequence continues at coordinate 196,643 of DASXFZ010000010.1, read as the reverse complement.
GAGTTCGCAGAGGCCGCGCGCGCCGTCGGCAACAACGACGGGCGCATCATCTTTCGTCATCTGCTCCCCAATGCCATCGCGCCGATCGTCGTTCAGGCGACGCTCGACGTCGCCGGCGTCATCATCCTGGAGTCGACGCTCTCGTTTTTAGGCCTCGGGATTCAGCCGCCGACCGCGTCTTGGGGTAATATGCTGGCAAACGCCGCCAGCAATTTGCAGCAAGCCTGGTGGGCGGCGGTCTTTCCCGGCCTCTGCATCCTCGTTACGGTGCTGGCCATCAACTATATCGGTGACGGCCTGCGCGACGCGCTCGATCCCAACATGAGGTAGGACGCCCAGGAGGGCGGCGGCGGGACCTCTCCCGAAACCGGGTCCAGCCCCGTGCGCAAGTGGCGGAATTGGTAGACGCACTAGCTTGAGGGGCTAGCGGGAGCAATCTCGTGGAGGTTCGAGTCCTCTCTTGCGCAGATTCGCGATTGAGTCTTACCGTATGTGGTCCCGGGGGCTCAATCTTTTTAATTGCGCACTCTTGAGGAAGGGGAGGCTGCAAGTGGGACAACCGGTCGTGCATTTCGAGATCACTGGAAGCGATCCAGCGAAGCTTTGGAATTTCTACGGTGGTTTGTTCGGTTGGGAGTTTGATACGAGCGCGCCGGTCGCCGGTGTTATTTCCGAGCCGGGGAACTACGGATTCATAAATCGCTATACGACAGACGACGGCACCGGGATTCCTGGCGGAGTTGGCGGTGGGACCGGCTACGAAGGGCACGTAATCTTCTACGTCGGCGTCCCCAACGTTGAGGCGGCACTCCGGAAAGCCGAGAGCCTGGGCGGTACGCGCAGAATGGGTCCAGTGAAAAACCCTGGCGTGGAGTTGGTCGTCGGACACTTCATGGACCCGGCCGGTCATCTGATCGGTCTAGCCGGGCCGGAGTAGGCATCGGTAACCTGGGCGTGCGGGTTGGAGTCCAGTCTTGCGCAGATTCGCGGTTGAAAGTGGTCTCGGGAGTCCCAGGTCTTGCGCCTGCCACGGCAGATAAAAGCAGCAAGTCGTAGGTGTGATATTCACCGATATGCCAATGCGCAGCGCTGGAAGCGTACGCCCTGCGCACGCTCGACGCCGACGGTAAAGCCCGTCACGCTGCCTGAAGGGTCGCGTGTGAAATGCAACATTTCGGGCGAGCCCACGAATATATTCGAATATGCCTGCTTGAAAATCTCGGTCCCGGCGTGGCCTTGGTCCATCGAGAGCCCGCCAATGGCGACGGAGGGGTCGAGCGGCTAACGCGGCCGGCGAAGCGAGGAGGCTCTCGCCTGGGCGATTTGAGATTTTTTGATGTCGGGCGCCCCACTTTTGTCCCGCCTTTCAGACTTCTCCAGTAGGATGCCGAGGATAATATGAAAGAGGCGACGTCCGTCGAATCCCCTGAAACAGTCGCGAGGCTTTCGGCGTAAAGCTAGGCAGCAATGGAACACGCAGTATGTGGTTGACGCGTTTTGCCCTTACCCGCCCGACAATTACCATCGCGGTTTTTGGCGCGCTGGTAATCTTTGGCGTAATCTCGTTCCTCCAACTCGGCCGCAGCTCAAGTCCGCCGAATACCGACTTTCCGATCGTCGTGGTCGCGGCGAGCTACCCCGGCGCGTCTCCGCAAGACATGGAGCGCATGGTCATCAAGCCGATCGAAGATCAGATGGCCGGCATCGACAATCTTGACGAGATCACCGCGAATGCACAAGAAGGCTCGGCGGTCGTCGTCGTTCAGTTTAAGATGGGGACGGATCTCAACCTAGCCGCCGTCGACGTGCAGCGCCGCGCCGACGTCGCGCGCGTGTACATGCCGACCGACCTCGATCCGCCCGTAGTAACGAAGGCCGGCCAATCCGAGCCGCCGCTGCTCGACGTGGCGGTCAGTTCCAAGACGCTCAGCCAGCCGCAGATCGCCGATCTCCTCAACAGCCAGATCGTTCCGCTGATAGAACAGATTCCCAACGTCCAATCGGTGGACGTGCGGGGCTCGGCCGACCGCGAGTTTCACGTCGAGCCCGATCCGGTCAAGCTCGACGGAACCAACGCGACCCTCGAAGACATCTTTAGCGCCGTTCAGATCAACAACCTCAACGTGCCGGGCGGCATCATGACGCAGCCGACGCGTGAGGGCAGCGTTGCGATCCACGACTACGTGGAGAAGGCGACCGACCTGCTCGCGATCCCGCTCTCGCCGCTGAGCGTGCTGCAGTTCCCGGTCAAATCCCTCAAGATCGGCGACGTGGCCAACGCCTACGACAGCCACATCGAAATGCGCAGCATCTCCTCCTATAACGGCCATCCGCGCGTCTACATGGAGATCAACCCGACGCTCGACGCCGACCAGATCAAGACGACGCAGACCCTGCGCGCCGAGATGAAGAAGATGGAGGCGCAGTTCCCGCAGCTAGACTTCCACGAAATCGACGCGCCGGCCGACTACACCTCGAAGATGCTGACCGGCGTCGGACAGTCGCTGATCGAGGGTATCATCCTCACGGCCATTGTCATGCTGCTCTTCCTGCACGCCTGGCGCAACGCGGTCGTCGTCTTCTTGGCGATTCCAACCTCGATTCTCTCGACGTTCATCGTCATGCGCCTCTTCGGCTTCCACATCGACTCGATGTCGATGATGGGCCTCTCGCTGATCATCGGTATCTTGGTCGACGATTCGATCGTCGTCTTGGAGAATATCACTCGGCATCGAGACCTGGGGCTCGACGCCATGACGGCCGCGATCACGGGACGCACCGAGATCGGCGGCGCCGCGGTGGCGATTACGATGGTCGACGTCGTCGTCTTTCTGCCAATCGCCTTCATGTCGGGGATCGTCGGTTCGTATCTGCGCGAGTACGGCGCGGTCGTCGTAACCGCGACGCTCTTCTCGCTCTTCGTTTCCTTTACGCTCACGCCGCTGCTCGCCGCCAAGTGGAGCGTGCTCAACCGGTCCGAGGCGATTCCGAAGTGGCTGCACGCGCTCGACGACCGTCGCGTTGACGTCGCGCTGTTGATCGTGGCCGCCGGGCTCTTCGCCATCGGCACGTTCACCGGCTGGTTCATCCTGAACGCGATCGGCATCTTCGTTGCCGCGCTGCTGCTGCTCAATGCCTTCGTGCACCGCTACGAATCGATTCTGCAGCTTTATCGCGTGAAGCTGTTGCCTTTCGCGCTGCGGCACGGCGCCTTCGTCGTCTACGTCTGCCTCGCGCTGCTCCTCATGTCGCTCACGCTCGTCGCCGGCGGAGGGATGGCGACGGTCGTCATGGGCGTGGTACTGCTCGCCGTCTGCGGAATCGCGCATGGCATCGGCGCGCTCATGCGCGCTCGGCTCGGCGCACGTCTGCCGGGTAAGAACTTGCCACCCGCCAAATTCCTGCGCTCCCTTGGAACCAGTCGCGGGACGACGCTCGCCACCTTCGTTTTACCGGTCGTGCTCGTGCTCCTGATGCTGCCGCTGGGTTCGGTCAGCTTCGACTTCATGCCCGCGCAGCAAAATGGTGAGATCGACATGACCGTGACCTATCCGGCCGGAACGCCGATCTCGGCAACCAACGGACACGTCTCCAAACTCGAAGACGCGATCCTCAAGCTTCCCGGAATCAAATCGGTCAGCGCGACGACGGGTCGCAAGCCGGCCGGCTGGAGCAGCGTCTCGGGCGGCAACTACGCGCAGCTCAACGCGACGATGGCCGACGGCCACATCAAAGACACCAACAAGACGATCAAGCTCATTCGCAAGCTCGGATACCTCGTGCCGGGCGGCGATTTCAACGTTGCCGGCGACAACGGCAACGGGCCGGCGATCTACTACTCGCTGACCGGTTCCGATGACGCAATCGGCCCGGCGGCCGAAAAAGTCGCGCAGTTTTTACGGGGGATGCCGGGGGCCGTCAACGTTCAAACGAGTGCCGAGAACGGCGCGCCGCGGATGAACGTCGACGTCGATCGCCAGAAGTGCGAGTTGCTCGGTATCAATCCGTCCGACGTCGCGACGGTCGCGCGCATCGCGGTCGACGGTGCCGTCGCAACGAAAGTACGAACGCCGACGGGTCTCGTCGACGTGCGCGTGCAATTCCCCTCGGCCGATCGGCAGACCGACGAAGCGCTCAAGAACGTCAAGGTGCGCACGAACGACGGCGGCCTCGTGCCGATCGGCGACGTGGCGGATTTCACCTGGACGACCGCACCGACGAAGATCGAGCGCCTCAATCGGCAGCGCGTGGTCAACGTGTACGGCGACGTGCTTCCGGGCTACTCGCTGGGTCAGATCGTCGGACCGTTGCAGAAGAAGCTGCAGACGCCGGGCTTCCTCCCGCAAGGCGTCGGCCTGAAATCGCAGGGTAACTCCCAGTTCATGGAAGAGACGTTCACGAACATGGGCATTGCGCTGGTCACCTCGTTCATGCTCGTCTACATCCTGATGGTGATCTTATACGGTTCGTTCCTCGAGCCGCTGATCGTCATGTTCTCGGTGCCGCTCGCGATCATCGGCGCGCTGATCTTTCTTGCGCTGATGGGCCGCCTGCAGCCCGAGCAAGGCCAGTCGCTCAACATCATCTCGATGCTCGGTATCGTGATGCTCTTCGGCCTGGTTGCAAAAAACGGAATTCTGCTCGTCGACTACTCGAACACGCTCGTCGGACGCGGGATGCGGGTGCACGACGCCGTGCTGCAGGCCGCCGCGACCCGCTTCCGGCCGATCATCATGACGACCGCGGCGATGATCTTCGGCATGCTGCCGCTGGCGCTCGGTTACGCCGAAGGCGGCGAGTGGCGGCAAGCGATGGGTACCGTCATCATCGGCGGCCTCTTGAGCTCGCTCGTGCTGACGCTCTTCCTCGTCCCGATGATCTACGACTCGTGGATCGGATACTTCGAACGGCGCGCCGACCAGCGCGCGATTGCGGCCGAGATGAAGCCGCTGGAACGAGCACCCGCCTAGTCCTTCGCCCCGGCCTTTCGCCGGGGCGAGTTTTAACGGCGAGCAAGCGCGGGTAGAGAGGTCGCATGAAGAGATTCTTTGGGTTCGCCTTTGCGCTCGCGGCCGTGGCCTGCACCACCGTCGCGCAGGCGCAGAGCGTAACGGTCATCGTCAACGGTCAGACGATGAACTTCACGCAGCCGCCGATCGAACGCGCGGGCCGCGTCTTCGTCCCGCTTCGCGGCATCTTCGAACAACTCGGCGCGACCGTCGTCTATTCCAACGGACAGATTAATGCAACCGCGCATGGCCGCACCGTCTCGCTGACGATCGGTTCGACGCAAGCGACGGTCGCCGGCCAGCCCTCGACGCTCGACGTCGCGCCGTTTATCGTCGGAGCGACGACGTTCGTGCCGCTGCGCTTCATTTCGCAGGCGTTGGGCGCGTCGGTCAACTGGAACGACCAGACGAGCACGGTAACGATCGCCGGTGGAGGAGGCGGGGGCTACGCGCCCGGACCGCCGCCTGCGCGGCGACCGCCGCCCCCGCCGCGACCCGGGCGTCCGCCCTATCTGGTGTCGACCTCGCCGACCGGGACGATCTCTAGTTCGTATCCGACGATTCGTTTCGCGTTCGACCGGCCGGTGACGATGGCGCGGCTGCGCGTCTGGATCGACGGAAACCAAGTCACGGCAACGCTGCGCCAGAACAATCCGTCGTCGTTTGCCTTCGACGCACCGTGGAAACTCGCCAAAGGCCCGCACCACGTGCGGGTGACCGGCATCACGGCCTCGGGGATCAACTTCGACCTAGCGTGGAACTTCGTTCGCGGATGAGCGGCGCTGCGCGATCGTAGCGATCGCCGCGCTCTCGTAACGGGGGGAGCGGCCGGCCTCGCGGCCGGTATCGCCGCGACGCTGCCCTCTCAGGGTTTCGCGCACGTTGCGATCACCTATCGCACGACGCCGCCCGATGCCACGCTCGCGACGATACGCGCGGCCGGCGCGAGCGCGTCGGCGTTCGCGGTCGATTTTCTCGACGAGGCCGAGCGCGTGGAGGCGCTGCTCGAGGAAGCGGTGCGGCGCGACGGGCCTTTCGACACGCTCGTACACGCGGTCGGTCCGCTCGTCGTCAAGCGCTTCGCGCAGGCCACGCTCGAGGAGTACCGCGAGGCCTTCGACGGAAACGTGCTCAGCGCAGTGCTGGCCGTGCGCGCGACGCTGCCGGCAATGCGCGCGCAGCGCTTCGGGCGCATCGTGCTCTTTGGGATGCTCGGCTCGGCGCACACGCATCCCTTCCGCAGTCTCTCGCTCTATCAAGCGGCCAAGAGCGCGCTGGTCGCGTTGGCCCGGAGCCTCGCACTGGAAGAGGCGCCCCACGGCGTTACCATCAACATCGTCGCGCCGGGCGATATTCGCAAGAAGGAACTCGACCGCGCGCAAGCGATGCTCCAAACCGCGAAAAATCCGCGCGGGCGCCCGGGAAGCTACGAAGACGTCGCGGACGCCGTGCGATTCTTCATCGCGCAGGAACGCGATTTCGTCACCGGCACCGTCATCGAAGTCAGCGGCGGTCTGCAAACGGCCGCGGAATAATCCCAGGACAAACGTACGCTCGGCTCGTAAGCACGGCTTCCATGGCGTCGGACGAGCGGAACGAACTTCAGGCTTTTGCCTTGCCCGGTGCACGTCCGCATTTCGGACCCGACAAGATCGTCGAGGTCGAACAGATCGACTTACACGTCACCCCCGACTTCGAAACGGAGTCGCTCGACGGCGTCTGCACGCTCACCGTCCGCGCACTCGACGAGCCGGTTTCGCGCTTGACGCTCGATGCCGTCGACCTCGAGGTTTCGCGCGTCGAACCCTCGGCGAGTTTCAGCGCGCGCGACGGCAAGCTCGAGATCGTCTTCGAGAAGCCGATTCCGGCGGGAGAGCGGGCCGGCTTTGCGGTGACCTACCGCGCAGCGAGGCCGCGCCACGGCGTGTTCTTCATCAACCCGACCGCCGGCCACCCGGAAAAGGTGGCGCACGTCTGGACGCAGAGCCAGGATCAGTACGCGCGGTACTGGTTTCCATGCTTGGACTACCCGGACGAGAAGCAGCGCACGACAACGACGATCGTCGTGCCGAAAGGAATGTTTGCGCTGGGCAACGGCGAGCTGGTGGAACGGCGAGACGAGGACAAGCGCACGATCTTTCGGTACCGGCAGGACGTACCGCACAGCACTTATCTGGTGACGATGGTCGCGGGACCGTTTGTCGAGGTGGAGCAGGGCAAGGCCGGCCGCAACGGCGTGCCCGTCTATTATTACGTTCTGCCGGGCCGCGAAAGCGACGGTGAGCGCGCCTTCGCCAACACGCCCAAGATGATCGAACACTTCGAGGAGAAGATCGGCGTTGCGTATCCGTACCAGCGCTACTCGCAGATCGCGGTCTCCGACTTCATCTTTGGCGGCATGGAGAATACGAGCGCGACCACGCAGACGGACCGGACGCTCCACGACGAGACCGCGCACATCGACTTCTCGAGCGATCCGCTCGTCTCGCACGAGCTCGCACACCAGTGGTTCGGCGACCTGATGACCTGCCGCGACTGGGCGCACGCATGGCTCAATGAAGGGTTCGCGACGTTCATGGAGGCGGTCTGGCGCGAAGCCGATCTCGGCGCCGACGAATATCTGTACAATATCTACCATTTCGTCCTGGCATATCAGCGCGAAGACGCGTCCCGGTACCGGCGCCCGATCGTGTGCAACGTTTATCGCGATCCGATCGAGATATTCGACCGGCATCTCTACCAGAAAGGTGCGGCGGTCTTGCACATGCTGCGGGGCGAGCTCGGCGATGCTCGTTTCTGGCGCGCGATCGCGCGGTACGCAAACGATAACGCACAACGAAGCGTGGAAACGATCGATCTCGTGCGCGCGATCGAGGCTGCGACCGGGCGCAACATGCGCGGCTTCTTCAGCCAGTGGGTCTACCGCGAAGGCTATCCGACGCTGCACGTCGGCGTCAGCTGGGATGCGCAGCGCCGCGTCGCGACGCTGACGATCGATCAAGAGCAGGCCATCGACGAGCGGCATCCGCCGTACAACTTTGACGTAGAGATCGGCTTCGCGCCGGACGCCTCCACGCTGCACAAAGGAGGCGCGCGAGAGCCGGTCGCGGGCGAAAGGCGCGTGCGCGCGCACGTCGAGCGCCGGCACGAGACCGTGGCGGTGCATCTCGATTTCGAGCCGAAACTCGTGCGCTTCGATCCGGGCTCGTCGCTGTTGGCCGACATTCGCTACCGGATGGGGGCGGAGTTCGCGGCGGCGGCACTGCGCGCCGATCCCGACGTCATCGCGCGCATTCGGGCGGCGCGCGAGCTCGCGCCGGACGGCGGGCGCGTCGCCCGCGCGGCAATCGAGCAGGCGTTTGAGGAGGAACCGTTTTGGGGCGTGCTTGCGGAGACGGCATCGGCGGCCGGCGCCACGCGGGCACCGTGGACATCGACGCTGCTGATTGGGGCGTTAGGGCACCCGCACGCGAAGGTCGTTCGTGCGGTCGCGGCCGCGCTGGGGAACTTTCGCGAGCCGGCGGTTGCGAGCGCACTGATCGAGACCGCGCGCGAGCATCCGTCCTATTTCGTGCGCGCATCCGCGCTGACGTCGCTGGGCCGTACGCGCGATCCGCGTGCGTTCGACGTGCTCGCCGCTGCGGTAAAGGAGACGACCTGGAACGGAACGGTTGAGGCCGGTGCGGCGCTTGGGCTGGCCGAGCTGGCCGACGCGCGCGCGATACCGATCCTCGCCGATGCCGCGCGTTCGGAACACGCCGAAGGATTGCGCCGAGCGGCGGTCGTCGCGTTAGGACGGGCGGGCGCGCTGGTCGAAGAGGGGCGCAAACGCGTTGCCGACGAACTCGAAGTGCTTCTCGACGATTCCGGTTTCTTGGTGGCACTGGAGGCAGTCGCCGCCGCCGAATCGCTTGGGGACGCGCGGCTTTTGCCGGCGCTCGACCGTCTCGCTGTAGAAGCGGTCGACGGACGCATGCGCCGTGACGCAATGGAAGCGGCGATGAGAATTCGAAAGGCGGAAAAAGTTCCGGCGCAAGTCACGGGGCTGCGCGAGGACCTCGATGAGTTACGTGAAGACCAGCGTAGGCTACAGGAGAAGATCGAAGCGCTCGCTCGTCCGTAAGCGCCGGGTTTTCGCCTTTCTCGGGCTCGTTACGCTCGCTACCTTGGCGATATGGTTGTGGAATGACGGTCACAGCAGGGGCGCGGGGCGCAGCATCGCTGCGACTCCTCCACTGCACCCTCCCAGGAGCGTCGCCCGCGCGGCCTTTTCGCCGCCGTGGACGAACCGGCAGCGCTTCGCGCTCACCACGGCGCTGCACGACGCCTTCGCACCGGCACTCGCCGGAGCCCACCAGTGGAGCCTGGCGGTCCTGGGCAGCGACGGACGCCTCATCTACGACGATTCCTCGGGTCGCGCGGTCGCGCCGGCCTCGGTTCAGAAGCTGATCGTCGCGGCCAGCGCGCTCGACGCGCTCGGCCCGAAGTATCGCTTCCATACGATCTTTACCGCCGATGCGACGCCAACCGCCGGCACGTTGGACGGAAACCTGTGGCTCGTGGGCTCAGGCGATCCATCGCTGCGCAGTACCGATCTCCGCAACGGTATCGCGATGCTCTCCCGCGGCGGCGTGCATCGCATCAACGGCGCCGTCGTCGTCGATGCGACCGCGCAAACCGGTCCGGGCCGCAACCCGCATTGGGGTCTCGATGACGACGGCCAGGACTACGCGGCACCGACCAGTGCGATTTCACTCGACGGTGACACGATCGAGTCGCACGAAGCCGTGGGCGGCGTCGAACAGGACGTCTGGACGCCGATGACCGACGTCTCACGCTACGTGGCGGGGCAGACGAAGGCGCTCCTCGCGGCGCGCGGTATCGCCTCGGCCGACCCGCCGGGGCTTGGGGCCGCGCCGCTGGGCAGCATCGTTCTCTGGGATCACAAGTCCGCGCCGCTGACCGCGCTCGAATCCCACATGCTCTACGTTTCGGACAATCACTACGCAGAAGAGCTCCTGCGCACGGTCGGCGGGACGGGCGGACAGCCCGACGATGCCGGCGGCGTCGCGGCCGAGCGGCGGTTCCTTGGACGGATGGGAATTCCGGCTCCCGGACTACGGCTTTTCGACGGCAGCGGTCTCTCGCCGAGCAATCGGGTCGCGGCGATTACCATCGGCCGGCTGCTCCTGGCCCAGGAGGCATCGCTCTATCATTTGCTGCCGCTTGGAGGGAGGCAAGGAACGCTCGCCGATTACGACTTTACCTCGGCTCTTGGCCGGGTACGGGCCAAGAGTGGGCACCTTTCCGATGTCTCGTCCCTTGCCGGTTATGCAAATACGACGCACCACGGCCGAGTCGCATTCGCGTTTTTGATCGACGGCTCGCCCGCCGATCCCGACGCGTCGATCGTTCGAGCCATCGACCGTTTGGTCGAGTTTTGAATGGCCGGTAAGGCCGCTTAGGAGTGAATTTGTTCGACGAAGCCCTTCTCTCTCGATTGCTCGATCGCGCACTGCAGCACGGCGGCGAATATGCCGACGTTTTCTGCGAGCGGCGGCGTACCGTGACCTACCGGCTTCAAGACGGCCGAATCCACGATTCTTCTTACGGCGTGACGCTCGGTGTCGGGATTCGAGTCGTCATGGGAGAGTCGGCCGGTTTCGCATGCTCCGACGACCTGAGCGACAACGCGCTGCTCGAGGCTGCGGACGCCGCCGCGCTGATCGCCCGGACGGCGCCGTCGGGTAAGGCGGCGGCGGTCGATCTGCGAATCGAGAGCGTCCCCTCGCTCTACGACGGCGATCTCGTCACGCCGGTCGATGCGGCGCTCTACGCGGGGCTGCTCAAGCGTGCGGACGTAAAGGCGCGCGGCTACGACCCGCGTATCGTCGCGGTTAACGCGCAGGTGTTCGACGAGAGCCAAGAGGTCTGGATCGCGACGAGCGAGGGCCGGATGGTGCGCGATCACCGGCCGCTCATTACGCTGGGTGTTCAAGCGGTGGCGACCGACAAACAGGAGCGCAGCTCGGGCTACGTCGGCGACGGCGGACGAACCTCGATTTCGTACTTCGACCTGCAGAGACCCGAGGATCTTGCAGAAGAAGCGGCTCGCATGGCGATCGTCAACCTCTGCGCGGCGCCGGCTCCGGCTGGAGAGATGGAGATGATCGTCGGCGCAGGCGGCGGCGGCGTGCTCCTTCACGAAGCGGTCGGCCACGGCCTCGAAAGCGACTTCAATCGGCGCGGCACCTCGCTCTATAGCGGGCGCGTGGGGGAGCAAGTCGCAAGCGAGCTCGTAACGATCTACGACGACGGTAATCTCAAAGAAGAGCGGGGCAGCGTCAACGTCGACGACGAGGGCGTCCCGGGGCAACACAAGGTTCTGGTCGAAAACGGCGTGCTCCGTGGTTATATGCAAGACACACTCAACGCGCGCCTGATGGGCGTGCAATCTACCGGAAGCGGGCGCCGCCAATCCTTCCGCTTCGCCCCGCAGCCGCGCATGTGCAACACCTACATGCCTAACGGCGAGTCGAGCGTCGAAGAGATCGTCGCGTCAACACAGCGCGGCATCTACGCCAAGTCCTTTGCCGGCGGCCAGGTCGAGATCGCGAAAGGGGACTTCGTTTTTATGGTTGGCGAGGGCTATCTCGTCGAGAAGGGCAAGATCACGGCTCCGGTGCGAAATGCGACGATTATCGGCAACGGTCCCGACGCGATGATGAAGGTCGTGGCCGTCGGCAATGACAGCCGCTTGGCTCGCGGGCACTACACCTGCGGCAAGGGCGGTCAGTACGTGCCGGTGGGTGTCGGCATGCCGACCGTCAAGATCGCCTCGATCACCGTGGGCGGTACCCAGCATGAATGAGGCCGGCGCGGTCGAGTTGGCCTGCGAAGCCCTCAAGCTCGCTCAAGCGGCGGGAGCGCAGAGCGCCGAGGCCTCGGTCTCCGTCGCGCGGCGCTTTCACGCCGAAGCGCGGGAACGGGCGATCTCAAAACTCGAGGGCTCGACCGGCAAGAGCCTCTTCATGCGGATCTTCTGCGAAGGGCGCAAAGCGACGCTCTCGACCTCGGATTTCTCGGCCGAAGGGATGAACGACGCCATCCGCCGCGCGGTCGCGCAGGCCGCGCACGTCGCGGTCGACGAGTTTGCGGGTCTGGCCGAGACGGTCGCGCAGAGCAGCGTCGATCTCGCACTCTTCGACGATCGCATCGCCGATCGGGCGGGCGGCGAGAAGGTCGACGACGCGATGAAGCTGGAGCGTTTGATTCGCGAAGCCGATACGCGCGTCGTCAACTCAAGCGGCTCCAACTATAGCGACGCAGTCGCCGTGACGGCGATTGCCAATACCTCCGGTTTTGCCGGCGCCTATTCTTGGACGCGCGCTGGGCGCTCGACCGGTCCCGTCGCGCTGGACGGAGGCGTGAAGCGGATCGCTCACTACGGTACGGCGGGGCGTTATCTCGGCGAGCTCGAGCCTCCGACGGCCGTCGCGACGACGGCGGTGCGGCGCGCGGTCGACCTTTTTGGCGCGCGCAAGCCGCAGACGATGCGCGTGCCGGTGATCTTCGAGCGCGACGTCGCGGCGGCATTCCTCGACGACATCTTCGCCGCCGTCTCGGCCGCGAACGTGGCAATTAACAACTCCTGGCTCACCGAACGGGTCGGAAGCCGCGTCGGCAGCGGGCTGGTAACGATCGTGGATGACGGCGGCCTTCCCGGCAAACTCGGAAGCTCGCCCTTCGACGGTGAAGGGGTTCCCACGCGGCGAACGCCGGTCTTCGAAAACGGCGTGCTGCGCACGTTCCTCTACGACACCTACTATGCGCGTAAGCTCGGCACCACAAGCACGGGCAACTCGACCGGCGGCGGCATCGGGCCGAACAACTTCTATGTCGAACCGGGGACGATGTCGCTTCCCGAACTGATCGCGGCGACGCCGCTGGGCGTTCTCGTGCTCGATACGATCGGCTTCGCGACCGAACACGCCTCGGGTACGTACAGCCGCGGCGCGCGCGGATTCTTCATCGAAAACGGAGAGCTGGCGTATCCGATCGACGAGTTTACCGTTGCCGGACAGTACACCGAGATGCTCGAGCACATCGACGCGATCGCCAGCGATCTGCGCTGGGACTCGGCCGTCGTCTCGCCTTCCTTCCGCATATCCGAACTAACGGTCAGCGGGAACTGAGGCATCGCACGTGCCCGCAATGCTTCGAGGGCTAAGTGAGATGACGAGGGCTACGTGAGATGACGCAACCAGCGATTTCGCTTACGCTCGTCTTGCGGATCGAGATGCCGAACGAGCCCGGTTCGTTCGGGGTGCTCGCCAACACGATCGGGGATGCAGGTGGAGCGATCAACGCGGTCGACATGCACACCGTTGGGCGGTCGCGCGTCGTGCGTGACGTGACGATCGGGGTCGCCTCCGATGCGGTAGCGAGCGACGTCCGCAAGGCTATCGAGGCGGTCGACGGCGCGCGCATTATCTTCGCTGCCGATTCGACCTTTCTCGCGCACATCGGCGGCAAGATTCGCGTCGACTCGAAGATCTCGATCAAAACGCGTCAGGATCTTTCGACGGTTTACACGCCCGGCGTCGCGCGCGTCTCGATGGCGATCGCCGCCGATCCCAGTAAAGCCTTTCAGCTGACGGTCAAGCGCAACTCGGTTGCGGTCGTCACCGACGGCACGGCGGTGCTCGGCTTGGGTGATATCGGGCCGCTCGGCGCGCTTCCGGTGATGGAAGGCAAGGCGATGCTCTTCAAGCAGTTTGCCGATATCGACGCCTTCCCGATCTGCCTCGACACAAAGAACGTCGACGAGATCGTCGAGACCGTCGTGCGCATCGCGCCCGTCTTCGGCGGCATCAATCTCGAAGATATCAGCGCTCCTCGCTGCTTCGAGGTCGAGGATCGCCTGATCGAAGCCTTGGATATTCCCGTGATGCACGACGACCAGCACGGAACGGCCGTCGTCATCCTCGCGGCGCTGATCAACGCGGCGCGCGTGGTCGGCAAGCGGCTCGAGGATCTGCAAGTCGTCGTCTCGGGCAGCGGTGCCGCAGGAACCGCGACGATCAAGATGCTGCTGAGCGCCGGAGTTCGCGACGTCATCCCGGTCGACCGCGGCGGCGCGCTCAACCGCACCGACCGCTACGAGAATCCGCACTGGCGGTGGCTGGCCGAGAACTGCAACCGCGAGAACCGGCGCGGGACGCTGCGTGAGGTCCTCGAAGGAACCGACGTTTTCATCGGCGTCTCTGCTCCGGGCATTCTCCAACCCGAGCACATCGCAAACATGGGGCGCGATCCGATCGTCTTCGCGATGGCGAACCCAACGCCGGAGATCATGCCCGACGTCGCCGGGCCGGTCGCCGCGGTCATCGCCACCGGCCGGTCGGATTTCCCCAATCAAGTCAACAACTTGCTGGCCTTCCCGGGCATCTTCCGCGGCGCGCTCGACGTGCGCGCGCGGCGGATCACCGAACGCATGAAGCTGGCGGCCGCCTTCGCGATCGCCGAGATCGTCACCGAAGAGGAGATCAGCGCCGAATACGTGATCCCCAGCGTCTTCGACGTTCGCGTCGTCGACGCAGTGGCGAAAGCCGTTGCCACTGCCGCGATCGAAGACGGCGTCGCGCGGCGCACGCCGGCGAAGCTCGAAGGCGAAGACGTTATCGACCGCGTCTCATAAGCAGCGCCCGCTCCTCGATGCGAATGCGCCACGACAGCAGCGACGCGTTGAGAACGGAGAAGACGATCGCGATCTCGACGGCCCCGAATGCCAGCGGCAGAACCGCGATCTCCGCACAGACCGCGATGTAGTTGGGATGACGAAAAAAGCGGTACGCGCCGCGCCGGACGAGCGGCTCGCCGGGCACCGTGATGATTCGCGTCGTCCAGTATGGCCCGAGGCTCGCGATGGCCCAGACGCGCAGCGGCTGCAGCAGCAGGTATACCGCCAGCAGCGTCCAGTTCGGCGCGCGCCAGGGCGGGATCAGCAGGGCCATGCTGACGAGCCATGCGCCGTGCAGCAGGATGAAGAAGGGGTATTGATACGCGCCGATTTCGACGCCGCCGCGCGCCAGCAGCCGGCGCGTATTTCGTGCCGCAAAGAGCAGCTCGGCGAGCCGCTGCAGCACGACCAGCCCGAGAACGATGTAGAGAACGCTCACCTGTCCTTCGACAATCCTTCGACAAGCTCAGGATGACAAAGATGAGCGGTTTTCGAGGAGCGTGAAACCGGCGGTAAATCCGGGCCCGAGCGCGCTGACCAGCGCGCGTCGCCACGGTTCCTTCGACGCGAGCGTTCGCTCGAGGACGAACATCACGGTCGCCGCCGACATGTTGCCGTAGTCGCGCAACACCTCGCGCGACTCCGTCAGCCGCGTTGCATCGATTTCGAAGGCGACTTCGAGCGCATCGAGCACTTTCGCGCCGCCGGGGTGGCAGACGAAGCGGTCGATGTCGGAAAGCGCCAACGAATGTTCCTCCAAGAACGACGCTGCCACCTCGTTGAGCTTCGTGGTGACGAGTTCGGGGATGTCCCGCGAGAAGATTGCCTTGAGCCCCTCGCCGGTAACGTCCCAGCCCATGACGTCGAGCGAATCGGGCCAGGTGAACTCGCCGCCGCCGACGACGGCCGGCCCCTCGCCGCCGCACTCGAGCAGTGCCGCGGCCGCGCCGTCTCCGAAGAGCGCGGTCGCGACGATGTTGCTCTTAGAAAAGTCGTCGCGCCTAAAGCAGAGCGTGCAGAGCTCGACGACGAGGAACAGGACGAGCGAGCGCGGGTTTGCGCCGGCGATCGTCGCCGCGCGCTCCAGGCCGATGACGCCGCCCGCGCAGCCGAGCCCGAAAATCGGCAGCCGCCGAGTCGTGCGGCGCAACTTCATCCGCTCCATCAACAGTGCGTCGAGACTCGGCGTCGCGATGCCCGTCGTCGAGACGACGACGATCGAGTCGATTTCCTCCGCGCTGCGCTGCGCGCGGGCGAGCGCCTCGCGCGTCGCCCGTTCCAGCAGATCGAGCGCCGAATCGAGGTAGACGCTATTACGGTCGGGCCAATCGTGGAGATCTTCGTACCACTCGATCGGTACCGACGAATAGCGGCGATCGATGCCCGTGTTGCCGAACATCGGGAGCAGCCGCACGATTTCTCGCGAACGAGGGCCGAGCGCGAGATCGATACGGCGAATTACCTCAGCCTGCCCCAGCGCGTACGGCGGGACGGCGGTGGCCACCGCTAAAACGGCAGGGTACTGACGGCCTGCAATGGTAATGGTTTACCTCCCGTGTCGTTTAGGCAATTTCCAGCGGCTTTGTTAGCGGCCGTCCTCTTAGGTGCAGCCCGACCCGCTCCCCTTATCGTGTATTCGGCGCCGGCCGGCGTCCGGCCAGCCGGAGCCGATCGTGTGCATCCCACCGATGCTATTCTTCCCAATGGAAGAATCGCCGCACCGGCCGGGACGAGCGTCTTCGTCGGAACCGGCACCTTTGGAATGGCGCTTTCGCCGGAAGGACGGTACGCCATTCTCTCCAATGCGGGCAGCGCGTTTGCCGGACCGGCCTCGGCCGCCCAGGCTGGCCTGGTCACGGGCCCGTCGCTTACCGTCATCAACGTGCAGACGATGCGACCGGCAAGCGTGTATCGGGATCCGTCCGCGACGTTCTTCATGGGAGTGGCCACCGCACGCGATCCGAAGGACCCGATGCGCACGATCGTGCTTGCCTCCGATGCGGCAACGAGTGCGGTGCGCGTCTTCGATCTCGACGCCGCCGGAACGCTGACACCCGAGACGTCGATCGCCCTTTCGGCGCACGCGCTGCCCGCGGAGATCTCGGTTTCCGGCGACGGTCGCGACGCGTACGTTGCCGACAACGTCGCTAATGCGGTCGTCGAGATCGATTTGTCGACGCGTTCGGTCGTGCGGCCGATTCCGGTCGGCGACGCGCCGCTCTACGTCGTCGCCGGCCGCTGCGTCGTAATTTCCAGCAGCAGCGGGCTCTCGGCGTATCGTGCGCTGCCCACGCCGCAGCCGGAGCCGCAGTTCGCGGCGCCGGCCTTCGATTCGGCGAAGTCGTCGACGCTTTCGGTTTCGGAGCTTTCGGCGGGGAACGCAATTGCCGACCCGGCAACCGTGCCGATGGATCCCGCTCCGGACGGTACGCAGATCGTCGGCGGCGCCTCGCCGGGAGCGATCACCTTGAGCCGAGACGGGCGGCTCGCTTACGTTGCGCTCTCAAATATCGATCGCGTTGCGGTGGTCAGCCTGCGCGGGGCCCCGCGCGTCGTACGCGGGCTCGACCTGCGGCTCTATCCCGGCGCGCCGTACGGCGCGCAACCCAGCGCCGAAGCGCTCAGTCCCGACGGAAAGCGACTCTTCGTGGCGCTTGCCGGGCTCAACTCCGTCGCGGTGCTCGACGCGAAACGAACGACTCGTTACCGCTACGGCCTCATCCCGACGGCGTGGTATCCGAGTGCGATCGCACTCTCGAGCAACGGGCGCTATCTCTACGTCGCCAGCGCGAAAGGCGTCGACGGCTGGGGCGTCCTGCAGCGAATCGATCTCAAGCACACGTCGCTGGTCAAGGCAACGCTCGCCGCGCTGCGCTACAACCGGACGCCGAGCGTCGCAAAGTTCGATCCGGTCATTCCGCCGCTGCGCTCGAACAAGCGCAGCGAAGTCATCGATCACGTCGTCTACATCGCCGTCGGGGACCGCGCGTACGACGCGATGCTCGGCGATCTCAAAGACGATTCGGGCAGCGCGCACGGCAACGGCGACGCAGCCTTGAGCCTCTATCCGGAGAGCACGACGCCCAATCTTCACCAGTTGGCGCGAAGCTATGCGCTGGCCGACAACTTTTATGCCTCCGACGCCGACCCTAACGTCGCCAAACAGGTGGCGACGGCTTCCGATGCTACGCTCTATCAACAGCTCGTCGACGCCGCCGGGGCGGCGCGCTCACCCCTGCAAGACCACGGCGACGACCCCGAGGACTACGGCCGCACCGGATACCTGTTCAACGCGATGGCGCGGGCCGGCCTGACCTATCGCGACTACGGGGGGCTCATGCGCCTTTCGGGATATGACGGATCCCTCTATCACTACGATGTTCCGGCGCTGGGGGCGCTGGCGGGCAACGTGGATCTCGACTATCCCGGTTATAATCCCAAAGTGACCGATTCAACGCGCGCCGACGAGTTCGTGCGCGACATGCAGCGTTACGTGGAGGCCGATCGAATGCCCAACTTTACCTACGTCTCGCTGCCGAGCGGCGCTACCGCCGCCGACGTCGGCGACGCCGATCACGCCCTCGGCAAGATCGTCGATTTCATTTCACATACGCCGCACTGGAGCTCGACGGCCCTCTTCGTCGTCCCGGCGGCCATCGAGTCGCCCACCGACCACGTCAACGCGATGCGCAGCTATGCGCTCGTCGTTTCGCCGCTCGCGCGCCGCGGGTTCGTCGCCGAAGATCACCTCAGCGTCGCGAGCGTCGTGAAGACCGAGGAGGAGATCTTCGGTTTGCCGCCGCTGAGCCTGGCCGACCTGTTGGCCTCCGATTTGGCGCCGTTGTTCACCGGCGTCCCGGTTCCGCAAGCGTATCAGGTCCGATGAGCGCGCACGGCAAAGTCGGTTTCGGCCCACGCCTCGTGGAGAATCCTACGGGCCCGTTGCGCAGCGCGGTTTTGGTTCGCCCCAGTGCGGCGATCGAGGGCGCCCGTCCGCTCGCCGGAGAACCCGGCGCGATCTACGAGCGAGCCTGCGAACAGCACGACGTACTGCGCTCGACGCTCGAGTACTTCGGCGTTGAGACGATCTCGTTTGAATCGCACGGCCGCGACGCCTACGAGATTAGTGCCGGCGACGCCGCGGTAGCGCTGCGCGACGGCGTCGTGCTCATGCGCCCGAGTGCGATGTCGCGACGAGCCGAGGCGGACCGAATGCAGTCCGAGTTCGCGCGCATCGACGTGCCGATCGCCGGGCACATTTCCGGGCCCGGTCTGCTCGACGGCAATGACGTGATTTTGGCGGGCGAGACGGCTTTCGTGGGCGCCGGCTCGCGTGGAAACGACGTCGGCCGCGAAGGCTTTGCACGGCTGGCTGCGGCCCACGGCTATCGCGTCCTCAAGGTGAATCTCGCTCCGGGCGTCGGGGCGTTACGGAGCGTCGCGGCCGCGATTGCGAACGACACGATCGTCATCGGTGGGGATTCGGCGGATCCGGCGGCCTTCGAAGGGTGCAAGACGATCGTACTCGAGCGCGGCGAAGAGAACGCCGCGGGCGTTCTCTGTTTGGACGAGCGGCACGTGCTGGCCGATATCCGGTACCGCACGGCGCTCGCGCAGATGAGCCGGCAAGGCATCACGGTGGAATCGATCGATCTTTACGAGTTTACGAAGATTGGATTGACGCCGGCGATGCTGACCCTGGTTCTCAAGCGCGATTGAAGCTCGATGATTGATGCGCATCGCCGTCCTCTCTGATATTCACGGTAATCTCTTAGCCCTCGACGCTTGCCTCGCAGACCTCGACGCGCAGGGGGACGCCGACGCGGTCATCGTCGCGGGCGACCTTTGCTTGGCGGGCCCGAAGCCGAAGAAAGTGCTGCAGCGGCTGGAGGAGCTAGGCGCCGCCTGCATTCGCGGCAACAAGGATCGCTTTCTCTGTGACGGCGCGAGCGACGGCGAGCACAGCGCTGCGGATGTTGCGCGAATCGACTGGACGCGCCGCGAACTCGGCGAACGCTGGCTTTCGTGGCTGCGCGACCTCCCTTTCGCGATGCGCATCGGCGAAGATGACAATCAGCTGTTGATCGTCCACGCCAACCCAAAAAACGACGAGGAGCACATCTGGCCGGATGCGGACGAGACGACGCTCGAGCGGCTCGTGGGAGACGAGCGCGCCACGACGATTGCCTTCGGGCACCTGCACCTTCCCTACGTACGGATGTGGCGGGGGCGGCTGCTGGTGAACGTCGCCTCGGCCGGCGTGCCGAAGGACGGCGACCCGCGCGCCTGCTACGCGATCTTCACCGAGCGTGCCGGCGGCTGGGAGGTCAAGCACCGGCGCGTGCCCTTCGACGTGAAGAAAGTTGCAACCCAATTGAGCGATTGCGGGATTCCGGAGAGTGCAGAGCTCATCGCTACCCTTCGCCGCCACCGGTACAAGCAATTAAAGAAACTGATCCCTTAGCGGTCGACGTCGACCGGCTCGTCAAGCAGTACGGGAGTTTCACGGCCGTCGACGGCATCTCGCTGCGCGTCGAGTCAGGCGAGTTCTTCGGTTTTCTCGGCCCCAACGGCGCGGGGAAAACGACGACCATCAACGCGATCGTCGGGCTCGCGCGCAAGAGCTCCGGCAGCATTCGCATCTTCGGCTACGACAACGAGCGCGAGTGGCGGCAGGCGCGGCAGCTCATCGGGCTGTCGCCACAAGAGTACAACTTCGATCGCTATCTATCGTTGCGCGACGTGCTGATCTATTCGGCCGGCTACTACGGGCTGCGCGGCAAGCGCGTGGCGGAGCGCGCCGATGCGCTGCTCGAGCGTTTCGGTCTCACGTCGCACGCGCACCTCGAGTATACGAAGATCTCCGGCGGCCAGAAACGGCGCCTCTCCCTTGCTCGCGCGCTGATCCACGAGCCGCGCCTGCTGATTCTCGACGAACCGACGGCGGGCGTCGACGTCGAGCTGCGCCTCGAGCTCTGGCAGTGGTTGAAGAGACTCAACGCCGAGGGGTTGACGATTTTTCTGACGACGCACTACTTGGAAGAAGCCGAAGAACTCTGCCGGCGGATTGCGATCGTCCGCAGGGGCCGGATCGTCACCGAAAAACCGACCGAAGAGCTGGTGGCGGCGGGCTCGTCACTGCAGGACGTCTTTCTGGAGCTGGTTCGTGATTAACGGCGTCGCGCTGTGGACGCTGGTCAAGCGCGAGATGGTGCGCAGCCTCAAGATCATCAACCAGGTGATCTGGCCGCCGATCATCACGACCCTGCTCTACGTTTTTGTCTTCGGCCTGGGGATCGGCAGCCGCATCCCGAGCATCCAGGGAGTCAGCTACGCGCAGTTTCTGATCCCGGGGCTGATCATGCTGCAAGTCATCGATTCGTCCTACGGCGAGTGCTCGAGCTCGCTCTTTCAGGGACGCTTTATGAACTCGATCCAGGAGCTGCTGATCGCGCCGATGTCGGCCTACGAGCTTGTCGGCGGGTACGTTCTCGGCAGCCTCGCGCGCTCGCTGCTGATCGCCGGATTGATCACCGGGCTCGGCGTCGTGCTCGTGCACGCCGCGCCCTCGAACTGGCTGCTCTATTTCGGCATCATCGCGCTCGTATCGGTGCTATTTTCCGCGCTCGGACTGATCTTCGGCCTGGTCGCCGACAAGTTCGATCACATCGCCATCCTAACGACCTTCGTCATCACGCCGCTTACCTTCGTCGGCGGCGTCTTTACCTCGGCGAAAATGCTTCCGCCCACGCTGCGCAATTTCGAACTCTTCAATCCGATCTTTTACACGATCGACGCCTTCCGGCGCAGCTATACCGGGCAAAGCGACCTTGCGCCCGCGTTCTCCATCGGGATGGTCGCATTTCTCACGGCGATTTCACTTGGAATCGTCTTGCGAATGACCGCAATCGGATATAAGCTTCGAACGTGAAGGTTTTGATCGTCGCCGCTATCACGCTGCTCGCGCTCGCCCAGCCGACCCGGCTTTCGATTCAACCCTGGACGGGCAGTGAGTTTCAAAGCACCAGCTCCGCCGCCGCAAAGTACCGGCTCGAGGTCTCCGGCAAACCGAAGGCGCTCGTTCGCCTCCAAGCGCGTGGGGTCGCCAACGGCTGGCTGGCCGCGTTCTGCACTCCGAAATACTGCTCGCCGCAGCACGTCGAAACGTCGCTGCCGTCGTCGGGTCAAACCGTCTTCCAATTCGAGCTCATCCGCGAATCGAGCAGCGCTCCGAAAGAGAGTGGGGCGACGATCGCCGGTTCAGACGGCGCCAGCGTGAGCGTGCCTCTCGCGCACCGCGAGTAGCCCGTTAGAAGAACGGGTTGTGGTGCTTTTCTAGGCCGATTTTTGTTGGCGGACCGTGGCCCGGCATGACGACCGTGTCGTCGGGAAGCGTGAACATCTTGCTGCGCACGCTGTTGAGAATGTCGCCGTAGGTGCTCTTGTCGCCGTACGCGCCGCCGACGCTCGCCGCAAAGAGCGTGTCGCCGGAAAAGAGCGCGCCTTGGAAGAGAAACGAGGACGAGCCGTCGGTGTGGCCGGGCGTGTGCAGCATGCGAATCGACGCGTCGTCGCCGAAAGGGAGCGTTTCCCCGTCGCGGATGCGCAGCGCGCCGCTCGCGAGTGGGCCGATCGCCTTTACATCGAGTTCGTGCATCACGATCTGCGCTTGCGGAAAGGCCTGCGCGACGTCGCCGGTCGCGTCGCAGTGATCGGCATGTTTGTGCGTGATCAAAATGTACTGCAGCTGGTAGTCACCGTCGCGCAGAACGCGCAGCAGGTTGGCTGGGATGCCGGCCGGGTCGATCAGCGCGGCGCGGCGCCCGTCTTGGAGGAAGAAGACGTAACCGTTGCTCGGCTGCGGATCCTGTGGATGACGCCGGATATCGGCGCGCTCGATCGGCGGCGGTTGCCATCGTCCGGCCGCGCTATCGGCGAGCTTCTCACCATCGAGCCGTAGGATCGCGGCGACGGCGCGCGCCTGCTCGTCGTTGGCGGCGCCTTCATCTTTGAGCCAGTGCGCGATCGTATCCTTGGGGATTCCGGTTGCATCGGCGAGCTGTGCCTCGCTCGTGCGGGTTCCCTTGAGCGCCTTGCGCAGGATATCGCCGAACGTGTCCTCCAGCGGCAACTGGTGATTGATCATAGCCGCTGCTTCGACGCTGCGCCGGCAACGGCTGCAACCGGGAAGCGCTCGCCCGAGTCGAAAAGGGCGGGAATGGAACGCGTGATCGTCATTGGTTCGGGGCCGGCCGGCTTAACCGCCGCCGTCTACGCAGCCCGAGCCAACCTTCGTCCGCTCGTGTTAGCCGGCGGACTCTACGGCGGCCAGCTGATGCTGACGACCGACGTCGAGAACTACCCCGGTTTTCCCGAAGGGATCATGGGGCCCGATTTGATGATCCGCTTTCGCGAACAGGCCGAGCGTTTCGGCGCGCGGATCGAAAACGTCGACGTGACCTCCGTCGAGTTTGCAAAGCGCCCGCTGATCGTTCGCACGCTCGACGCGCAGTACGAAGCCGAGACCGTGATCGTCGCGACCGGCGCGAGCGCGCGCTGGCTCGACATACCGGGCGAGGATCGCCTGCGCGGCCGCGGCGTCTCGACCTGCGCCACTTGCGACGGCGCGTTTTTCCGCGACAAGCAGATCGCCGTCGTCGGCGGGGGCGACTCCGCGCTCGAAGAGGCGCTCTTTCTCACGCGCTTCGGCCGCCGCGTTACGCTGATCCATCGCCGCGACCGCCTGCGCGGCAGCAAAATCATGGCCACCCGCGCGAGCGCTCACGAGAAGATCGATTTCATCTGGAACACGGTCGTCGAGGAAGTTTTGGGCGATACGCACCTCGCTGGGCTGCGTCTGCGCAACGTCGTCGACGGCAGCACGTCGGAGTTTAAAACCGACGCGCTCTTCATCGCGATCGGTCATATTCCCAACACGGGCATCTTCGCCGGTCAGATCGATCTCGACGAACTCGGCTACATCGCGTCGCCCGACGGCACGACGACGAATGCCGAGGGCGTCTTCGTCGCCGGCGACGTTAACGACCATCGCTACCGGCAAGCGATTACTGCCGCGGGGATGGGTTGCCGTGCCGCGATGGACGCGGAAAAATATCTCGAGGCGCTCGAGTTCAAGATGGATTCGCTCGCTGCGCGCTGAGCGAGCGAATCGCTATCCCTTTAGTCCTGCTCTTTTGCGTTCGCGCTCGGCTTGACGTTCGGATTGTGCTCGGCAAAGGCGCCGAGCGGATTGGGAACGAGCCAAACCTGGAGATCCCAAATTGCCGGGAACGGAAAGACGAATGCGACCTGCGACGCGTTTGCCGGCGCCGGGATCTTTAGAACTTTGTAACGCGGAAGCTTGCCCATCTTCACGATTTCGGCCGCGGCCGGATTGTCGATCGAGCCGCCGGCCTTCGCCATCGTCTTCGAGCCCGCAGCGCCGTAGGCGACGCCGGAGGCCGTCTTGATCCCGAAGTGCACGTGCCCGGGCGAGAAGTCGAGCCAGCGCGAGGGCCTGACGCCCCAGCTCGTTGGCGGCGCCTTCGAGTTACTCTGCAGCACCGAAAAGTCGGCGCCGATGAGTCGGCCGGTAACGTCGTACCAAAGCTGACTGGGATGTTGCTCGTCGCTCTGCCAGTACTTCGTGTTCACCCAACTGATCGCACCGGTCTGATCCTCGTCGGTATACCGGAAGTAGCCCGCAGCCGTCGCTTGTGAAGTAGTCGCAAAGCGACTTTGGAGATCGGTCGTTACCGTGCTCACGAAGGTCTGCTCGGCAGCCGATTCGGCGGGTGCCGGCGTCGGCGGCGGCGCGGGCGTGGGTGCGGCGGCACGCACGATGCCCGAAACCGAGAAGACCAGACAAATAGCAATAAAACCGCGTAGTGCCAATCTATTCATGGTTGCTCGGTTCCAGATTTGGCAGGGGCCTCCTTTGCGCCGTAGAGGACTAGATACCGCCCACGAATCGACCGGGATTGAGCGTGCGATTCGGGTCGAAACGCGCTTTGAGCGCTCTCATCCGCTCGACGGCCGCCGGCGCTTCGCCCCACGCGTTGAGATGAACGCGATGCGGATGCTCGCAGGCGATCACTTGTGCCCCAGGTTCGAGCTCGTGGATTGCGTCATCGAAGCTCTCGATCTTTCCGCCGAGCGTGCGCGAATCGAGGCCGCTCGCACGCAGGACTACGTCGCCGTTGAGCGCGTCGACGATCGTTTCGGTTCGCAGGTCGTACCGGCGGGCGAGTTGCTGGATATTCAGCGCGCGCTCCGCCGATTCTGTCGGGAACGAAGCGATGCGATAGGTCACGGATCGTTCGCCGAGGTTGGCGACGTAGGCGTCGACGATGCGCTGAAACGACTCGCGGGCACCCGTATCGAACACGCGCGTCTCCGGCACGCCGGCCCGCCCCAGCGCCGAGCGAAGGTCGCGCGTGGCGCGCTCCAGAAGCGCCTCGCTCCCATCGAGCAGCACGGCGACGCGCCCTTCGTTGCCGTCGTCGCCGTCGATCGAGTTGTGAAAACCGTCGACCCAAAAAGCGGCCGACGGCGCAACGGGCAGCGCTGCCAGTGCGGCAAACGCGCGCTCGCGGGTTCGCTCGGGAAGCGGCGCGAGAAAGATCCGCGCGTGGCCGGGCGCCGGGATCGTCTTAAAGTTTGCCTGCACGAGAATGCCGAGCGTTCCGAACGAGCCGACGTAGAGACGGCTCATATCGTAGCCGGCGACGTTCTTGACGACCATGCCGCCGGCACGCGCAACGCTGCCGTCGGCGAGGACGATCGCCGAGCCGATCAAATAATCGCGCAGGCGGCCGTAGCGATGGCGGCGCGGGCCTAGCCATCCCGCCGCGAGCGTGCCGCCGACCGTCGCGTACTGAGGAGCAGGCGCGTCGAACGGAATAAACTGTCCCTGGCCCGCGAGCAGCACGTTGACGCCCTGCAGCGTCATGCCGGCGCGCACCGCGATCGTGAGGTCGGCGCTTTCGTTGGCGACGACGCCGGTGAGACGCAGCGTCGAGAGCGCGAGCGCGGGCGCCTCGAGCGGAAGCCCCATTCCCGACAGCGTGTTCCCGCCGGCGATCGAGATCTTTCCGCCGCCGCGGTCGGCCTGCGCGACGATCGTTCCGAGCGCGTCGATCGTTTCGGGTGCGACCGGGGCCGTGGCCGTTCTCACGGCGGGGTAACCTCGGAGCAGCGCGCTCCGCTCGGAAAGATCTTCTCTGGGTTGAGCCGCCGCCGCGGATCGAAGACGTCGCGCACGCGTCCCATCGCTGCCAGATCTGCGGTCGTGTAGACTCGCGTCATCGCGTCGCGCTTCTCCCAGCCGATGCCGTGCTCGCCGCTGATCGTGCCGCCGAGTTCGATCGCCGACTCGAGGATCGCATTGCCCGTCAGGACGACGGCCGCTACTTGCCGCCGGTCACGCCGGTCGTACATCAGCAGCGGGTGTAAGTTACCGTCGCCGGCGTGGAAGACGTTGCCGACCGTGATCGCGTGTTCGGCGGCGGCCGCTGCGACCGCGCGCAGCGCCGTCGGGAGCTTGCTGCGCGGCACGCAGACGTCCTGTGTGTAATAGTTCGGTGCAATGCGGCCGGTCGCACCGGCCGCGCCCTTTCGTCCGGCCCAGAGCGCGGCGCGCTCGGCCGCCGTGCGCGCGCCGCGCATGTAGCGTGCCCCGTGCTGGTTGACGATCGCGCGAATGGCCGATTCCGCAGCGGCGACGTCCTCTTCAAAGCCGGCGCTTTCCACGAGCAGGACCGCCGCGGCGCCCGTCGGGTAGCCGGCATGAAAGGCGGCTTCAACGGCGGTGACGATGACCGAGTCCATCATCTCAAGTGCGGTCGGCACGATTCCCGCGGCTACGATCGCCGAGACCGCTTCGGAGGCGGCCTCCATTTGGTCGAAGGCCGCTACCCAGACCCGGACGGCCTCGGGCTGCGCGAGGAGCCGCACCCACGCCGAGGTGACGATGCCCAGGGTGCCTTCGCTGCCGACGAGCGCCGCGGTGAGATCGTAGCCCGAATCGTCGATGCTCGTCGTGAAAACCTCGCCGGTTTCGTCGACGACCTCAAGACCGAGCACGTGGTTGACGGTCGTTCCGTACGAGAGGCAGTGCGGGCCGCCGGCATTGGTCGCGATGTTGCCGCCGATCGTCGAGATCTGCTGCGACGAAGGGTCCGGTGCAAAGAAAAGACCGTCGGCGGCGACGCGGCGCGAGAGATCGAGGTTGATGAGGCCAGGCTCGACTCGCGCCCGGCGATTTGCGGCGTCGAGCTCCAGGATGCGATTCATCCGCATCGTCGAGATGACGATGCCGCCGGCGGCCGGAACGGCGCCGCCGCAGAGCCCGGTGCCGGCGCCGCGGGCGACAATCGGCTCGCCGAACTCGCGGGCGATCTTCACGACGGCGCTCACCTCATTGGTCGATCGCGGCAAGACGACGGCCAACGGTCGGCCGCCATCCGTGTAAGCGTCGAAGGCGTATACCGAGAGGTCTTCGGGCTCGGTTTTTACGCCGTCCGTTCCAAGCGCGCCGATTAACCGCTCGCGCAGCATGCCAAGACGCTTCAACGAGTCGCCATTCGGACCTTGACAACCGGGGTTTCGCTATGCCAGCATAATCGAACATCATGTGGACGTGGACCATGTACGCGAATTCGTTCTTTCGCGATCTCCTCCAAGATCGTTGAGGGACGCTGCAGGGTACTGGGACTGGTAAGAAACGGTCATCGACAACGCAGAGCCCCCGCCAAACTGGCGGGGGCTCGTGTTTTCCTAGGAGCCCGACGGGCTCCTAGTAGAGCAGATATCGCCGTCGCAGCGATTCAAAGCTCGCCACGGCGGGCGCCCACTGATCGAGGATCTCGCGTGCGCTCCTTCCGGCAAGCAGGTTCCGCCGAATGGAATCGGTTCCCCAATCGCGATCGAGCCCGGCGATGCTCGCGATTTGGATTGCCCGCGGGAACAGATCGCGAACCGCAACGAGGATCTCCACCGCGGAACGTACCGCCGCGAAGCGGCGCGGATCGAAGACCATCAGCTCTACCCCGGTGAGCTCGCGGCCCTTCCAAAAGCCGACGTATGGCGTCCACGCGGCCGGGCGAAACCAGACGCCGGGAAGATTGCGCGCGTTCAAGCGTTCCGCGAGCTTGGATCCGTCGATCGCTAACGCTCCGGCCAGGAAGAACGGCTTGGTGTAGCCGCTTCCGTTGTTGATGCCGGCGCTGTCGAGCAATCCGGTGCCGGGATAGACGAACGTCGTCTGCCAGTCGGGAATGTTCGGCGAGGTCGCAACCCACTGCAGCCGCGTATCGGGCCAGATCATCGCGTGCCCCCAGCCGGTCATGCGGACGACGCGAAGCTTTGCGCCGATGCTGAAGTGGTCGTTGAAAAGCCCCGCCAGCTCGCCGATCGTCATCCCGTGGCGCATCGCGATCGGATAGAGGCCGATGAACGACTCATAGGGCGGTTCCAGCACCGGCCCTTCGACGGCGCCGCCGATCGGATTGGGACGGTCGAGCACCCAGAACTCTTTGTTGAACTGCTTGGCGGCCTGCATCGCGTAGGCCATCGTCGAGATGTAGGTGTACGCGCGCGAGCCGACGTCTTGAATGTCGAAGCACATGACGTCGACGCCGTCGAGCATTTGCGCGCTGGGGTGTTTCGAGGCGCCGTAGAGGCTGTAGACCGGGAGATGCGTCTGCGGATCGATATACGAGGCGACCGAGGCGCCCGCGTTGCGGTCGCCGCGAAACCCGTGCTCCGGCGCGTAGATCGCTTTAACGCGGACCTTTCCTTGGCGCAGCGTCGCGTCGACGATCGATTCCAGTTGCGAGGTAACACCGCTTTGGTTGGTAATCAATCCGATCGCGCGGCCGCCCAGATCGCGCCAGGCACGGCGCAGAAAGACTTCGTTGCCCAGTTCGATTCGCGCCGGCGGCAGCGATTCGGCCAGCGCCGGCGCCGCGGCAGCCACTCCCAACCCGGCCGCTGCGGCGAGAAAACCTTTACGTTGCAAAGACCGGTTCCATCGCGCGGCCCAAGACGCCGGCTTCGTGCGCCCGCAAGAAGAGCGCGCGCACTGCGTCGCGTCCCGTCTCGCCGAGATCGTCGCTGAAGTCGTTGACGTAGAGCGCGATGTGCGAACGCATCACGTCGTCGTTCATTTCGAAGGCGTGCTCGCGAACGTAGGGCATCACTGCCGCTTCGTTCGTACGGGCGAAGTGCAGGCTCGCGCGGATCGCCTCGTCGAGCGCAAGAACCTGCGCCGGATCGACGTCGTTGCGAACGAGTATTGCTCCCAACGGAACGGGCAGGAGCGTCATGTTCTCCCACCACTCGCCGAGATCGGCGATCGCGATCAGCCCGGCATCGCGATAGGTGAAGCGCGATTCGTGGATGATGAGCCCGGCATCGACCTCGCCGTTTACGACTGCGTCTACGATGCGGTCGAAGCGCATCTGGACCGCCTTCGGGCGCCGGCCCAGCGCGAGCTGGAGCAGCATGAACGCGGTGGTCCGCTCGCCGGGGATGGCGATCTTTTTGTGCGCGAAATCGGCGAAGAGCTGAGGCGACGTGTCCGGACGGGCGACCAAAAGCGGCCCGCAGCCGCGGCCCAGCGCGCCGCCCGACGAGAGTATGCGATAGCGGTCCATCAGGAATGGTATTGCGCCGTAACTCACCTTTGTCAGCGCGTACTCCCCGCGTGCGGCGGCCGTATTGAGCTCCTCGATATCGGCGAGGTGGGCGTGTACCTCGGGCGCGCCCGTTAGCAGGCCGTTGGTGAGGGCGCCGAAGATGTAGGTGTCGTTGGGACAGGGCGAATAGGCTAGGGTGTACATAGCTCCAACAGTGTGGAGGTGACGCTCTGTAAGCCGGCGAGTCCGGCGGCGAAATTCCAGCCGCTGCGCTCGCGCGCACCGCAGCGATTCGAGATGCCGCGCACCTCGATCGCGGCAACGCCGGCTCGCTGCGCGGCACGCAGCACGGCAAAACCTTCCATCGATTCGACCTGGGCGCCAAGCGTCTGCGCGAGGCGCTGGGCCGTCGCTTCGCTCGACGTCACGCGGGAGACGGTTATCCCGCGCACGGCGGCAAATCCGGCGGCCTGCAAGCGCGTAACGAGGCTCGCATCGGAACGCGCGCTCTCCACCGTGCGTTCGCCCCGCGGCAGCGAGAAGGCCTCACCGCTCTCGAGCCGCAGCTCCATGCGTTCCTCCGAGACGACGACCCCGTCACCGACCGCCGCGGCTCCGTCGAATGCACCGGCGATTCCCGCGTTCACGACGAGGCTGTATTTACCCGTTGCGAGCGAAGCGGTAACCGCGCTCGCGGCCTCGACCGGTCCGACCCCGCTGACGAGCCGATCGACCCCATCGCGTGGGCACCAGAATGCGAGTTCGGCTTCGACGGCGCAGCAGAGCAGAATCACGGAACACCGATGAACTTGTGGGTCTGGAGCGAGAGACGAAAGCGCCGCGGGTGGGCTTTGACGTAGTCGAGCGCGAGCCCGACGTTCGCCGGCTTGTTGCCCTCCGGCTGCAGCAGTATCAGCGGCTTGTCGGCAAATAGCGCGAGGTGCTCCTCCGGCACGCGCTCGTCGACGATCAGCTTGGCTTCGTTTGCGCGCATCGCCATACGCGGATCGACCCGTTCCTTGGGCGAGATGCATAGCCACACGTCGTCGGAAAGCTCGGTGAAGATCGTGCCGTTCGACTCGACGTGCACGCGCCGCCCGTCGCGCCGCAGCGCTTCGATTAGCGCCGGGGTCTCGGCCTGCGCCAGCGGCTCGCCGCCGGTGAGCACCACCATCGGACAATCGCCGCCGGCCTCGCGCACGCGCGCGACGACCTCTTCGACGGCGGCGAAAAACTTCGTCGAATAGTCCGTATCGCAAAAATCGCAGGCGAGATTGCACCCGGCAAGCCGCACGAACACCGCCGGCGTTCCGGTCCACGTCCCTTCACCCTGGACGCTGTAGAAGATCTCAGCTAGTTGGAGCACGGCTGAAATCGTCTTTGCGCAGGATGCCGCGGGCGGTGCTCGTTTCCCAGAGGACGAGCTCGTCGAGGCCCTGTAGTTCGCCGGCGAGCTGCTCCCAGATATAGCCAAGCAAATTTTCGACTGTTGGATTCTCGACGACGTCGTTGAGGCTGTGATGGTCGAGGCGATCCACAATGCGTTCGTTGACGATGCGTTCGATGACGTCGAAGTCCTCGATCATGCCGCGCGCGGGCCCGGTGGTCTGAACCGGGCCCCGGACGGCAACTTCGAGGCGATACGAGTGCCCGTGCATCCGCGAGCACTTTCCGGGGTGGGACGGCAGAACGTGGGCGGATTCGAAGCGGAACTGCTTGCGGATCTGAATTTAGTCTACAGCTCTCCCTGCGGCCCCATCCGCTCGAGCCGCCGCTTGAGATCGGCGAGGAAGCCGCTGGCTACGTAGCCGTCGACGACGCGATGATCGAGCGAGAGGCAGGAGTTCATCATCGAACGGATTGCGATCGAATCGTCGTCGCGCACGACGAGCTTTTTGACGACCGTTTCCATCGTGACGATGCCGGCTTGCCCGCCGTTGATGATCGGCGCCGAGGCCCACGATCCGTTGGCGCCGTTGTTGTTGACGGTAAACGTGCCGCCGGCGAGATCGTCGACCCCGAGCTTGCCCTTGCGCGCCTTTTCGATCAGCTCTCCGGCCGCGATTGCGAGGCCCTTGATCGAGAGCTTGTCGGCATTCTTGATCACCGGAACGACGAGGTTGGTGGGCAGGCCGATGGCCACCCCAACGTTCACTTCGCCGTTAACGTAGATACTCGCTTGATTCGAACCGTCGGCGGGCACGAAGCGCGCATTCATCAACGGAAATGCAGCGAGAGATTCGACGACTGCGCGAACGAAGAAGGGGAGCAGCGTCAGCTTGTACCCGGTCTCGCGCTCGAAGCGATCTTTCTCGCGAACGCGCCACTTCCAAACCTCGGTGACGTCAATCTCGACCATCGACCACGCGTGCGGCGCGGTGCGCCGGCTCTCGACCATGCGTTCGGCGATGATGCGCCGAGCTTGCGTGAGCGTGACCGTCGTGCCGGGAATCGGCTGTGCGTAGGTCGACGTACGCGTCGCGTCGGGCGCTTCGAATGGCGGTGCGGCCGGCACGGCGGCAGTCGCTGCCGGGGCGCCGGTGCGTGTCGCGGCCAAAACGTCGTCGGCCGTTACGCGGCCGTTGCTTCCGCTGCCTTTGATCGCGCGGATGTCGATGTGGTGCTCGCGCGCGAGGCGGCGGACGGCGGGCGACGCGCCGCGCAGCGCGCCTTCGGCTTCGGCCCCGTCGACGGCGCCCGCCGCCGGCGAGCCGTTTGAAGAAGGACCGGGCTGCGGACGCTCGGTCGCGAGGGCCGGTGCGGGCGCCGAGGCTGCCGGCGCGGTGGGCGCCGGTACGGGAGCAGATTCCGCGGGGGCGGCCGATGCAGCCGAAGCGGAGGCGGCGCCGACCTCTTCGATTACCGCGATCGGCGTGCCCGTTGCGACCGTTTCACCTTCCTTGACGAGCAGTTCGCGGATCGTGCCGGTGACCGGCGACGGTACGCCGGCGTTGACTTTATCGGTAGAGACTTCGACGAAGTCTTCGTATTTGTCGACGGAGTCGCCGACGCTCTTGAGCCACTGTGCGACGGTACCTTCGGTAACCGTTTCGCCGAGTTGCGGCATCGTGATTGTCGTATTCATCAGAACTTCACCATTTCGCGCATCGTCTCGGCCATCTTGGCAGGCGACGACATATACTCTTCTTCGAGCGGCAGCGCATAGCCCATCGCGGGAACGTCCGGCGCCGCGAGGCGACGGATCGGCGCGTCGAGATCGAAGAGTGCCTCCTCGGCGACCATCGCGCCGATCTCCGCGCCGACGCCACCGAACTTGTTGTCTTCGTGAACGATCAGCAGCTTGCGCGTCTTGCGCACGCTATCGAGAATCGCCGTCTTGTCCATCGGACGAATCGAGCGCAGGTCGATCACTTCGACCGAGAGGCCTTCCTTTTCGAGCCGCTCGGCCGCCTCGATCGCCCAGTGCACGTAAAGGCCGTACGAAACGACCGTCAACTGCGCGCCCGCTTTACGAACTCTCGCCTTGCCCAGCGGAATCGTGTAGTGACCGTCGGGCACCTCCCCTTTGATCAGCCGATACGTCTTCTTGTGCTCCAAGAAGAGGACCGGGTCGGGGTCATCGATCGCCGAGTTCAGCAGCCCTTTTACGTCGTCGGGAAAGGACGGGGCGACGATTTTCAAGCCCGGAACGTGATAGAACAGCGCTTCGATCGAGACCGAGTGGGAAAGCGCGCCGCGAACGCCGCCGCCGTAGGGCGTGCGGATTACAAGCGGGCACGTGTACTCGCCGTTGGAGCGGTAGCGGATCTTGGCCGCCTCGCCGACGATCTGGTTGAACGAGGGATAGATGAAATCGGCGAACTGGATCTCGGCAATCGGCCGCAGGCCTTCCATCGCCATGCCGACGGCGATGCCGACGATCGAGGCTTCGGCAATCGGGGTGTCGATAACGCGCGCCTCGCCGAACTCGCCGATGAAATCCTTGGTGATCAGAAAAACGTTTCCACGGGCGCCGACGTCCTCGCCCAAAATGATCGTGCGGTCGTCGTTGCGCATCGCTTCGTAGAGGGTCGCGCGGACCGCCTCGACGTTATTCATCACCGTCGAGCTCGTGCTGCTTACGACTGCCACGGTTGCCACGCTCCTTCGTAGACGTGCGTATAAAGATCTTCGGCCTTCGGATAGGGAAGCGCTTCGGCCGCGTCGGTCGCCTCGTTGGTCTCGCGCAGAACGTCCTTGCGCATCGCCGCGACGTCTTGCGGGGTCACGATCCCGCGCTCGAGGAGCACGGCTTCGAAGGCCGGTACCGGATCGTGCTTGCGACGCTCGCTGACTTCCTCGCGAGTGCGATAGGTCATGTCGTTGTCGTCGGTCGAGTGCGCGAGATAGCGGTAGCACGTGCCCTCGATCAGCGAGGGTCCCCCGCCCGAACGCGCGCGGTCCATTGCGTTCTTAACCGCCGCGTAGGTTTCGATGGGATCGAAGCCATTGAAGCGGCAGCCGGGCATGCCGTAGCCTTCGGCGCGCTTCCAGATCTCGGGCTGCGCCATCTGCTTTTCGAGCGGCGTCGAGATCGCCCACTCGTTGTTTTCAACGAGCATCACGAACGGGAGCTTGTGAACGGCCGCGAAGTTCATCGACTCGTGCCACTCGCCTTCGCTGGTCGTTCCGTCGCCGCAGGTTGCCAAGACGGCGCGACCGTCGTCGCCGCGATATTTCAGGGCGTAGGCGGCGCCGACCGCGTGCGGCAGATGCGCGGCGAGGATCGAGGAGAACGACATCAGGCCGGCTTGTTTCGAAGAGTAGTGATTCGGAAACTGACGGCCGCCGTTGTGATCCTCGGCGCGCGCAAAAATCGAGAGCATGATCTCGTAGGGCGAGAGGCCGATGCCCAGGCAGAGCCCGAGATCGCGATAGTAAGGGGCGAGAATATCGGAACCGCGGTTAAAGGCCATCGCCGCACCGGCCTGCAGGGCTTCATGTCCCTCGCTGCCCAGGGCAAAGGGAACCTTGCCTTGACGGTTGAGTTGGAA
The DNA here is from genome assembly GCA_036489315.1 of Candidatus Cybelea sp. NCBI lineage: Bacteria > Bacillati > Vulcanimicrobiota > Vulcanimicrobiia > Vulcanimicrobiales > Vulcanimicrobiaceae > Candidatus Cybelea > Candidatus Cybelea sp. The sequence continues at coordinate 162,259 of DASXFZ010000010.1, read as the reverse complement.
GCCGCGGTTGTCGAGCTGGCGCTGCAGCAGCATGTTGCGGAAGATGTCGCGCAACTGCTGGTCGCTCAAACCGTGACGCTCGAGACCGCCCGTTCGTAAATCCGTCGTAGCCATAGAACCTCTGCTCAAGTAATCCACGGATGCCAACTCTGCGCGTAGACCCGTTCGTAGAGATCGGCTGCGGCCGGATAGGCCATCGCTTCAGCACGGTCCGTGGCGTCGTTAGCTTCTTCGAGGACGGAACGCTTCAACGCTTCCGCCCCTTCCGCGCTCAGAATCCCCCGCTCGACCAGCAAGCGTTCGAAGCAGGGAACGGGGTCGCGTTTCCGGCGTTCCTCGACCTCGTCGCGAGACCGGTAGGTGCGGTCGTCGTCGTCGGTCGTGTGGGCGAGGAAGCGGTAGCACTTGGCTTCGACCAATGTTGGGCCGCCGCCGGTCCGAGCCCGGGCCATCGCTTTACCGACGGCGGCGTAGCAGGCGATCGGGTCCATTCCATCCACCGCCGCTCCGGGCATACCGTAGCCTTCGGCCCGGCGATAGACATCGGGCTGCCCCATCTGTTTGGCCAGCGGGGTCGAGATCGCCCATTCGTTATTTTCGCAGAGAAAGACGATCGGCAGACGGTGGACGGCGGCGAAGTTGAGCGACTCGTGCCACTCGCCCTCGCTGGTGGCGCCGTCGCCGAACGTCGTGAGCACCGCTCGCCCTGCCTCGCCCCGATACTGGATAGCGTAGGCAGCGCCGGCGGCGTGCGGCAGCTGCGCCGCGATGACCGAGCTGATCGTATGCACGCCGAGGCTGCGGCTCGCGTAGTGGTGCGGGAACTGGCGCCCGGCCGAGTGATCGGCGGCGCGAGCGAAGAGCGAGAGAAGGACCTCGTAGGGCGTCACCCCGACGCCGAGCGCGAGGCCGAGGTCGCGATAATAGGGCACCAAGATATCTTTGCCCCGCTCAAAGGCCATGGCGGCACCGGCTTGGACCGCTTCGTGCCCTTCGCTGGCCGACGCAAACGGGATCTTTCCCTGGCGGTTGAGTTGGAAGCCCCGGTTCTCCAGGGTGCGCTGCGTCACCATCGTGCGGAAGATCGCAACGAGCTGCTCGTTGCCCAGCCCGCAGCGTTCCAGTTCCGCCGGGGCAGGTTTGGCTTGACTCACAAGGCCTAGTCGCTCGCTGCCGCGTGCAAATCCTGCGCGAAGGCGGGCCGTACAGGTCGCGGTACCTTCGGCCTCGTATGCCAGCAGCGCGGCTACGACGTCTCAACTATGGTTCAAAGCGATTGATCAAAACACTCGATAGCTCTTCCGTCCCGATCGACGAGCTCGTCCGCTATCGCCGCCACTTCCACTCGCACCCGGAGCGCTCGCTCGAAGAGTTCGAAACGGCGGCCTTCATCGAGCGCGAACTGCGCGACGCCGGTTACGACGAGATTCGCACCGGCATCGGGAAGACCGGCATCCTGGCGACGCTGCGCGGCGAGAGGCCCGGGCCGGTCACGCTGCTGCGGGCCGATATGGACGCGCTTCCGGTCGAAGAGCAAAACGACGAAATCTACCGCTCGGTCAACGCCGGCACGATGCACGCCTGCGGGCACGACGCCCACATGGCGATTCTGCTCGCGGCTGCGCGCGCGTTGCGCTCCCGCACGGCGGAGATCGCCGGGACGATCGTCTTCTGCTTTCAGCCCGGCGAGGAAGGACACTGCGGCAACAAGCTGATGATCGAGGACGGGGCGCTGGAGAATCCTCACGTCGACCGGACGTTTGCGCTGCACGTGTACAGCGGGCTGGACGTCGGTAAGCTCGGCATTCGGGATGGCCCGTTCTTTGCGTCGTCGGATCAGTTCGACATCGAGTTGGTCGGTAAGGGCGGCCACGGAGCGATGCCGCAGAACGCGATCGACCCGATCGTCGCGGCAGCGCAGCTCGTCGGCTTACTGCAAACGATCGTGAGTCGCGAGTATGCGGCGAGCGAGCCGGTCGTCGTTACCGTCGGCTCGATCCATTCCGGCACCACGTACAACGTGATCCCCGAGCGGGCGACGCTGCAAGGCAGCGTTCGCGCCTTCGACGCCGCGGTTCGGGACGAGCTTCCGAAGCGCATCGAGCGCGTGGTGGCGGGGCTCTGCGAGGCGATGCGGCTCGAGTACCGCTTCGATTACCGCTACAACTATCCGCCGACCGTCAACGACGCGGGCGCAAACGACGTCGTGCGCGCGGTCGCGCGCGAAGTGGCCGGCCCGGAGAACGTCGTCGATCCGCACCAGATCGTCATGTGGTCGGAGGACATGTCCTTCATGCAGGATCTGCGTCCCGGCGCCTATTTCCTGATCGGCGCGCGCGGACCGGAGAAGGGTGCGTACCCGCAGCACAGCGCGCACTTCGATATTGACGAACGCGCGCTCGAAACCGGCTACGCGATGATGGTCGGCCTAGCGCTGCGCTAGGTCCAAAGCCTAAAGATCGTAGCGGCTCTCGGTGATGGTGAGCATCCAGCGCAGCGCCCGCGCGCAGCGATCCAACTCGCGTAACGACTGCGAATAGAGCCGAAACTGCGGATCGGGGCGGCGCCTCCGGCGGCGGCCGCGTTCGTAACGGCCCGCGAAGGCCAGCGCGGTCTCCAGCTGCATTTCGATTTGCGGGAAGAGCGTTCGCAGCTCAACCTCGCAGGATTCGCACAAAGCGCCGACGACGGGCGGCGCCGGCTTGGCCGGATGATGGAGCGCGAACTCGAGGCGTGCCAGCTTGTACTCGCCGTGCGCTGCCGCGAAAGCGTTGAGGACCTGTTCCAAGCGCGCGTCCATCGGCATGACGAGTTCTGCCGACGGCGAAGCTGCGCCTGGTGGCGAGTTCAGACGATCGCAGGTACGTGATCATCGGCAACGGCTTTGCGGGAACCACGGCGGCCGAACAGCTGCGCAAGCACGATCCGTCGTGCGAGATCGCACTCTTCGGCGACGAGCCGTACACGCTCTATAACCGAATCTCGCTTCCGCCGATGCTGCGCAAGCAGATCCCCGAGGCCAAGGTCATGATTCGCAACGTGGCCTGGCACGAGGAGCATCGCATCGATCTGCATCTCCAAACGCCGGTCGATCGCATCGTTACCGAAGAGCGGATCGTTACCGCCAACGGTACCTCCTATCCGTACGACGCGCTCTTAATTGCGACCGGCGGGCGCCCCAATCCCAGCGGGAAGCCCGGCTCCGAGGGCGCCTCAAATCTCTTTGCGTTTCAGTATCTCGACGAGACGCGCGCGATCTCGCAGCAGATCGACGAGAGCAAGGCAGGCGTGGCGATCGGCGGATCGTTCATCGCTTACGAGCTCGCCGAGGCATTCGCCTCGCGCGGGCTGGAGACGCACTGGCTGATGCGCGGCCCTCGCGGCCTGCACCGGATTATCGACGAAGAGGCCGGCGCCTTGCTCGATGAAGCGGCTCGCGCCGAGGGCGTCTACATGCACTACGGCGAGGAAGTCGAGGAGTTCGTCCGCGCCAATGGGGCGATCACCAAGGTCCGGACGAACAAGGGCGCCGAGATCGAAGCGCAGTGCTACGCTTACGGTTTCGGGCTTTCGATGAATACGGAAATCTGTGACGGGTCGGGCATCGAGACCAGCCGGAACGGCATCCTCTGCGACGATCACCTCGAGACGAACGTAAAGCACGTCTACGCCGCCGGCGATGTCGCCGATTTCTACGACCCGATTCTAGAGATCCGGTACCGCATGGGCACGTGGAATAACGCCGGCGCGCACGGCAAGGTCGTCGCGCTCAACATGATGGGCGGCAGCGAAAAGTATCACGACGTACCAGAGTATTCGTCGATGCTCTTCAAAGGGCAGACGATCACCCAGTTCGGCTTGGGCACCGATCTGCGTCCCGATCTCGAGATTGCGCGCAAGATCGATAAAGAGAAGAAGTGGTACCGCGCGCTCTTCTTTTGGGAAGACCGCCTCGTCGGCGGCCTGATGCTCGGTAAGGGCAACCGCGCCGGGAAGCGCAAGTACGTCGAGGCGATCAAGAGTAAGGAGCGTTTTCCGAAACCCGAATGGGCGGCGATGCTCGACTGGACGGCCTAGTTACCGGCCACTAGCGCGCTAGCGCACCTCTCACGCAGCCGGCGAAATTCTCAACGTCCTCCGGCGTCGTCGCCCAGTGCGTCATCCAGCGCACTTCGGGCAGCGACTCGTCGAAGACGTAGAAAAAGTACTCGCGCGCAATTTGCTCGATCGCAGCGCGGTCGAGGGTCGCGAAGATGACGTTGCAGCGCACCTCTCGCGTGATCCGCAGGCCGTCGATTGCTTTCAGGCGCTCGTGGAGCAGCGCCGTCATCGCATTGGCGTGCGCCGCGTACGTGCGCCACCTATCCTCGGTAAGAAGCGCCACGAACTGCGCGGCGATGTAGCGCATTTTCGAAGCCAGCTGCATCGACTGCTTCTGGACGAAGGGTGCAGCCCCGGCGTGCATCGCCGGCTTGAAGAAGCAGATCGCCTCGCCGAGCATCAGCCCGTTCTTCGTGCCGCCGAAGGTGAGCACGTCGACGCCGGCGTCAACGCTGGTCGCGCGCAGACCGGTACCGAACGCCGCGGCGGCGTTCGAGAGACGCGCGCCGTCGAGGTGAACAATCAGCCCGCGGTCGTGCGCGAAGCGGCAGAGCTCGCGCAGCTCTGCGATTTCGTAGAGTCCGCCGAACTCGGGAGATTGCGAGATCGAGAGCACGCGCGGCTGCGCGAAGTGGACGACGCCCGCGGCGTGCAGATAGGGTTCGAGATCGGCGGGGCGCAGTTTGCCGTCGCGCGTTGCGACGGCGATCACCTTCGAACCGGCGAAGCGCTCGAGCGCGCCGCACTCGTCGCTCTGCAAGTGCGCGGTCACCGGAGCCAGCACCGCTTCCCACGGGCGCAGCAGCGAACTCAGGGCTGCGACGTTTGCACCCGTGCCGTTGAACGCGAAATAGACTTCGACGTCCTCGCCGAAGTGCTCGCGAAAGCACTCGCGCGCGCGCGCCGTCCAGCCGTCGTCACCGTAGGCTGGGGCATCGCCGGCATTCGCCTCGAGAATCGCTTCGAGGATTGCGGGAGCGATCGGCGCGTTGTTGTCGCTGGCGAAACTGCGACGGAGCGTTTGGCTCATTGTGACGCCCTTTGCGCGAGCCGGAGGGTCGGCCCCTACCGTTGCGCGTAAGTAGCCGTATGCCCGAACGCGACCAGCTCGAAGTAGACGTCCTGTTCGTCGGCGCCGGCCCTGCGAGCTTGGCGGGCGCGATTCGTCTTGGGCAGCTCGCGCAAGAGGCTGGACGCGCGCTGGAGGTTCTCGTGATCGAAAAGGCTGCGGAGGTTGGCAATCACGGCCTTTCAGGCGCGGTCATGGATCCGCGCGCGCTCGACGAACTGCTGCCGCAGTGGCTCCAGAGCGCTCCCATCGAATCGCCGGTGACCCGCGACGAACTCTGGCTCTTGACGACGGGCGGCAAGATCAAAGCGCCGTTTACGCCGCCGCCGCTGAACAATCACGGCAAGTACGTCACCTCGCTGCAGAAGCTGTGCGTCTGGCTCGCGGAGCGCGCCGAAGAAGCCGGTGCGCAAGTCTTTCCGGCGTTTCCCGGACAAGAGCTGCTGTGGGACGGCGAGAGCGTCATCGGCGTACGCACCGGCGACAAAGGCCTCGATCATAACGGCGCGCCGAAATCGAACTACGAACCCGGCGCCGATATCATGGCGAAGGTCGTCGTGCTCGGCGAAGGCCCGCGCGGCACGCTTGCAAAGCAGGCGATTGCGCGTTTGGATCTCGCCGCCGAGCGCGAGCCGGAGGTTTACGCCGCCGGCGTCAAAGAGCTGTGGCAGCTTCCCGACGATCGTTTCAAAGCGGGCTCCGTGATTCACACGCTCGGATATCCGCTGCCGTCGGAGACGTTCGGCGGCGGCTTCATCTACGGTATGGGCGCCAATATCCTCGACATCGGCATGGTGACCGGTCTCGACTACAAGAACCCGACGACCGATCCGCACAATGAGCTGCAGCGTCTGAAGCTGCACCCGGTGGTCGCTAAGATGCTCGAAGGCGGCACGATGATCCGTTACGGCGCCAAAGCCATTCCGGAGGGCGGCCTCTTTACGATGCCGCGCGCGTACGCCGACGCGCTGCTGCTCGTCGGCGATTCCGCCGGCTTCCTCAACGGCATGCGCCTCAAGGGGATCCACCTCGGAATGAAGTCGGGGATGCTCGCCGCCGAGACCCTTTGGGAAGCGCTGCAGGCGGAGCGCTTCGATCGCGAGACGCTGTCGTCGTACGAGCGGCGCTTCAAAGAATCTTGGGCGTACGGCGAGCTTCGCACGGCGCGCAACTTTCACCAGGGATTTCACAACGGCATGCTCGCCGGGCTCGTTAACGCAGGCCTCGCGACCATTACCGGCGGCGCCGGATTTGGATTCATCGACAAGCTCGGCGGCGAAGCCGGGTACGAGCGGATGGAGAAGATGGGCTGGGAGCCCAAGGAGACGCCGCGCGCGAAGATCGACAACGTGCTTACCTTCGACAAGCTGACCGACGTATACAACAGCGGCACGATGCACGAAGAGAATCAGCCCTGCCACCTGCTCGTCTCAGATACGAACATCTGCCGCGACCGCTGCACCGCCGAGTACGGCAACCCGTGCCGTCACTTCTGCCCCGCGGCCGTCTACGAGCCGCTCTTCGAAAAGAGCGACGGAGGGTTCGAGGGGCGCCTGCAGATCAATTTCACAAACTGCGTGCACTGCAAGACCTGCGACATCGCCGATCCATATCAGATCATCACGTGGGTGCCGCCGGAGGGCGGCGAGGGTCCCGTCTATACGGGAATGTAGCCGGTGAAGACTGCGGGCGGCGACGTAATCGTCGCGGGTGCCGGACTGATCGGCTTGGCGATCGCCTTCGAACTCGCGCAGCGCGGGGCAACGGTCCGTGTTTACGACCGCGGCGAACCCGCGCGCGCGGCGTCGTGGGCCGGTGCCGGCTTGCTGGCGCCGTTTACGGAAGTACTGCACGCGCCGGCGATGCTCGAGCTGTGCGTTGCCTCGCTGAGCGAGTATCCGCCATTCGTCGAGCGCGTGCGCGAAGCCGGCGGCGTCGACGCGAAGCTGCGCTCCGGGGGCGTGCTTCACGTCGCAAGCGACGAGGCCGAGCTTGCGGAATTGCGCGAGCGGGATCGTGTCCTGAAATCGCGCGGCGTCGTCAGCGAACTGCTGGCGCGCTCGGCGGTGCTTGCTGCCGAACCTTGGCTCGGCCCGCACCTAACCGGCGCGCTTCTCGTCCGCGACGAAGGCTCGGTCGACAATCGCCGCCTCGGGCGGGCGCTCGCGAGCGCTTGCGAAGCGCGCGGCGTACGGATCATCAGAACGGCATCGCTGCGCGTCGAATGCGATACGCGTCGCGTGCTCGGCGTCGCGACCGATTTGGGATTCGTTGCGGCGGCGCGGGTCGTCAACGCCTGCGGGGCGTGGGCGGCGCAGCTCGAGGGGCCGCCCACGTCGTGCCGGCCACCCGTTACGCCGGTCAAGGGACAGATGCTCGCGCTGGGCATTCCGAAAGACTTCGTGCACCGCGCGACCTGGGCGTCGCATTGTTATCTCGTGCCCAGAGACGACGGACGTCTGCTCGTTGGAGCGACGGTAGAAGCGGTTGGGTTCGACGAACGCCCGACCGCGCAGGGGATGCACGACCTGCTGCACGCGGCGTTGACGGCGGCCCCGTCGCTGGCGAGCTTTTCGGTCACCGAAAGCTGGGCGGGGCTACGCCCGGGGACGCCCGACGGGTTGCCCTTCCTCGGCGCAACCCCGCTCGACGGATACTTTCTGGCCACCGGTCACTTTCGCAATGGGATCCTCCTCGCGCCGATTACCGCGCGCCTGATCGCCGATGCGATCGAAGGAACGACGGCACAAGCGCTGCGGCCTTTCTCGATCGAGCGCGCCAACGCGGAAGAATCGCGCCCGGCGCGAACGACGTACGCGTGAAGGCAACGGTCAACGGAGAGCTGCACGAGCTGCCCGACGAGGTAACGGTCGGTGCGCTGCTTGATATCCTTGGGTCGCCGCGCGCCGGCATTGCGGTTGCGCAAAACGACCGCGTCGTTCCGCGCGCGCAGTACGATACGAATCGCCTGCGAGAGGGCGACCGGCTCGAAATCATCGCCGCGGTGGCGGGCGGCTGATGGAGGACGCACTTCGCATCGGCGCGCTGGAGCTGCGCTCGCGGCTGATCGTCGGCACGGGCAAGTATCCATCAATGGAAGTGATGCAGGCGGCGCACGAAGCCAGCGGTGCCCATATCGTGACGATCGCCATCCGGCGCATCAACCTCGACGATCGGCAGGGCCGGACGATGCTCGACTACATCGATCGCGAGCGCTACACGATTCTGCCCAATACGGCCGGCTGCTACTGCGCGAAAGACGCCGTGCTCACCGCGCAGCTGGCGCGCGAGCTGCTGCAGACCGATCTGATCAAGCTCGAGGTCATCGGCGACGCGCAGACGCTGCATCCCGATTCGCGCGAAACGCTCGCCGCGGCCGAACGCCTCGTCAAAGAAGGCTTCACGGTACTGCCGTACATCGGCGACGATCCGGTTGCGTGCAAGCAGCTCGAGGAGCTGGGCTGCGCCGCGGTCATGCCGCTCGCGGCGCCGATCGGCAGCGGCCTGGGCGTCTGCAATCCGTACTCGATCCGCATCATCAAAGAACGCGCGAAGGTGCCGGTGATCGTCGACGCCGGGGTCGGCACCGCCTCGGATGCGGCGCTTGCGATGGAGCTGGGCGTCGATGCCCTCCTGATGAACACCGGGATCGCGGCCGCGAGCGATCCCGTCCGAATGGCGAGCGCGATGAAGCACGCAGTCGTCGCCGGGCGCGAAGCGTTTCTGGCCGGGCGCATGCGCAAACGGCTCCACGCCAGCGCCTCGAGCCCGATGCAGGATTTGATCGCTACGCCCGGCTCATAGATAGGCGTGCATCATCCGCTTCGCCTGATCGTCCCGCCGCTGACCGTCATCGCGGCGATAGCGGCGGTCTACATTCCGCTGCATCGCCATGCCGTCGCGGTGCGGACCAATCCCCATCACCACGTGCACAAGCCGTACAGCCACAAGACGGCAGGCAGCATCGTCGCCGTCGCGCTGATCGTCGCCTTTATCTGCGCGTTTATTTTGCCGTAGCGACGGCAAACCAATGGACGGCGTCCGAGAGCGGGCGCGCCGAGTGGGCCCAGTGCCCGGCGCTCTGCCCGGCGTCGCGCTCCTCGAGAGAAAGAATCGTGAACTGAGTTCCTAGAAGTGCGCGCAGACGTTCGCGATCGAAGAACGCGTGCGCGACGCCGCGCTCGTCGCCCGATTCGGGTGCATAGGCGAACTCGTCGATCTTCGTCCCGCTGCCGAAGCGGGCATCGTTCACCGAGCCGAAGGTTGCGTAGAGCGGCGCGCCTTTGGCAAGAAGCCCGGCGATCCCGGCGAGGGTGGCGGCGATCGTCGCCGGCGTGCCGTGCAGGAGCCCGTGGGTCGAGAGTGCCGCCGCGAAGCGTCCGGATAGACCCTCGAGCGGCGCGGCCGAGCCGGCCGTACGGTCGTCGACGGTGATGACGGTCAATCCGTCGGCGCGCAGGGCCTCGGTATTGCGTCCCCGTCCGGAGGCAAACTCGAGCACGCGGGCCGCGGGGGCGGCCCGCAGGTGTTCGACGAGGCGTACGGCCAACGGATGGGGAGTCACGACAACACACTTCGAGAAAGGGCGAAATCTTGCTTGGTGAAGGCGACCGCCTCCCCGACGTCACGCTGCTCGACGACCAGGGCACAACGGTCTCGACCACGGATCTGCTCGGCGGACCGCTAGTCCTCTATTTTTATCCCAAGGACGACACGCCGGGCTGCACGAGCGAAGCCTCGCAGTTCCGCGATATCTACAAACAGTTCGAACGAAAGAACGCTCGCATCGTCGGCGTCAGCCGCGACTCCGTCGAGTCGCACCAGCGCTTCAAAACGAAATACTCGATTCCGTTCCCGCTGCTCGCGGACACCGAATCGAAGCTCTGCGACGCCTTCGGCGTGATCGTCGAACGAATCAGAGACGGCAAAAAGAGCGTGGGTGTGGCGCGCGCGACCTTTCTGATCGATGGCGAGGGCACGATCGTCAAGAGCTGGCCGAAAGTGAGCGTCGACGAGCACGCGGAGGACGTGCTGGCCGCGTTGCCTTGAGCACGGGTCGCGCTTGCAAACGACGGAATGGAACTGCTGTAGGGCGTCCCTAGTTGTCGGTTTTCGGCTGGGTGCGCGGCAGCGAAAATCCGATCAGCGCGCGCACCGGCGCGAGGCCGCGGCTCACGACGGCGTAGGGCGTGACGGTCAGGCCAAGTTCCTGCAGCCGCGAAACGGCCGCGAGCAGCTCGGAGCCGCTGGTGACCACGTCCTCGAGCAGCAGAACCCGCTGACCCGCGTGATAGGGGCCCTCGACGTATTCGTCGGGGAAAGCACCGTATGCTTTCGGCTTCTTGCGCACGGCGATCATCGGGACGCCGGAAAGCTGTGAGACCGCGGTCGCGATGACGACGCCGCCGAGCTCGGTGCCGCCGACGAGGTCGGGATTGGTCTCGGCGATCACCGGCGTGAACATCCGCGCGATGCGCCGCAGCACGTGAGGATCGGAGAAGAGCCGAAACTTGTCGATATAATAGTCGCTGCGCACCCCACCCGAAAGGACGTACTCGCCCCGGGTCAGCGCGCGTTCGACGATGGTTTTACGAAGCCACGCGAGATCTTGTAACCCTAGATGCTCCACTGCCATGCGTTCCAGGACTCGGTCACCGGGTTGGGATCGAACCCTTTGAAATCGACGCTGATCGGCTCCATCTGCTTGTAATAGTAGTCGAAAAGCTCGGGGTTGTCCCGTGCCAGCAGCTCTTGGATACGGAAGTAGGCGGCGCGGCGAGTCGGCTTATCGTAGTGCGTCAGCGCGACCCGCTGCAGCGCCTCCATCTGCGGGCTGCAGTACCGGGTGTAGTTGTAACCGCCGGGCGGGAAGTTGCGGCACATGAACTGCGAGCTGTCGTCGGGATCGATCCCCGCGTACCAGCCGGTCAGCGACATGTCGTAGTTCCCCAGCTGGAGGATGCCGCCCATGCCGGCCGGCGCGAACAGCACGTCGCCCGGATAAGACTTGATCGAAACATCGACTCCAACCGACTTCAGGAAGCCTTGGATCAGGAGCGCCTCGCGCCGCCGGGTGACGTTTGAGTTGTTCGTGACCATTACGAGCGAGAGACGCTGCCCGTTCTTGCGCATGATACCGTCGGGCCCGGGGCGCCATCCGGCCTGGAGCAAGAGATCGTGCGCCTTGGCGGGCTCGTGCTTGAATACGCGAACGTTGGGATTGAAGGCCCACATCCAGTTGGGGATGTCCTCGGAGGCGATCGTTTGCGTATCGAAGGTCAGCGCGTGCACGACGAAGGCCCGGTCGATGGCATACGAGATCGCCGTACGGACGCGCGGGTCTTTGAGAAAATCGTGCGCGCAGTTGAGCTGGATCGCCTCGTAGCCGTTGACGTTCACCCAGACCAGCTTCACGTCGGGAAGCGTGTGCAGGACCTGGTATGTCTGCATCGAGGCTTGGAACAGGTAGTCGATCTCGTGGGTTTGCAGGAGGTTGACGGAGGTGTCCTCATCGGGCGAAACCTTAATGTCGATCTTGTCCAGCCGGGGCTTCCCGAGGAAGAAAGCGTCGTTGCGTACCAGCGAAATGTGATCCCCGTGCGCCCACTCGACGAACTTGAAGGGGCCGTCGGATACGGTGGGGTGCGAGTTGAACGGAACCTGATTGAGGTTCGCGTATTTCGCGAGAACGTGCGCGGGCGCGACCATGTACGGCTGATCGCTTTCCGCAAAGAATGTGTTAACGAAGGGCGAGAACCGTTGCTTGAGGTGAACGACCACGAGGTGAGGATTCGGCGTATCGATCGAGTCGATGTAGTCGTACCCGTGGCGCGAAACGACGTTGTTGTTCGGGTTCATGATCGCTTCCCACGACCACTTGACGTCGGCCGACGTCAGCGGGACACCGTCGCTCCACTTTACGTCGTGGCGCAGCTGATAGGTGATCGTGAGGCCGTCGGCGCTCACCCCGCCGTTCTCGAGTGTCGGAACTTCGCCGGCGAGCATCGGCAGCGGGTTGCCTTTGTCATCGGCGGTCAGCAGGGGTTCGAACATCAGCCCATCGATGAATCCGTCGGTGGTGTTGGAATTGAGCAGCGGATTAAGGTTCTTCAAATCCGTCTGGATAGCGACTCGCAAGAGACCCGGGGTGGTCCACGCGTGCCGGCCTGTTCCGGCGCCCCCGGTTTTCGTACAGGCAGCCAGGCCGAGAGCCAGTATGCCGGCTGCGGCGAGGATTCTCCCGGAGGATTGCAACTTCAGACGGCTGCTTTCGGGGCGACGCGATTTCCCGGTACCGGATCGTAGCGTTCGTGGCGCCACGAATACGTGCCGAGGCCTTGCGTCGCCGTGCGCAGCTCGGTGATATAGCGCGAGAGCTCGACGGCCGGCACGTACGCTTCAACGACGTCGACGCCGGCGCGATCGTCGTGCGGGTTCATTCCGAGGATCTGTCCGCGCTTGCCGGTGAGCTGCTGAATGACGGTCGACGTGTAGGCCGACGGCACGATGACGCTCACGTGCGCGACCGGTTCGAGCACGACCGGGTTGCACTTGGGGAGCGCCTCGCGCACGCCCATGCCGGCCGCGGTCTTGAACGACTGCTCGCTCGAGTCGACGTCGTGATACTGGCCGTCGAAGAGCGTCACGTGCAAATCGGTGACCGGGTAGCCGCCCGGGCCGTGGACGAGCGCTTCGCGCACGCCTTTTTCGACGGCCGGTATGAACTGACGCGGCACGACGCCGCCGACGATCTTCTCGTCGAAGGTGATGCCGGCGCCGCGTTCGCGCGGTTCGAAGCGAAGCCAGACGTCGCCGAACTGCCCGTGGCCGCCGGTCTGGTGCTTGTAACGCGAGTGAATCTCGGTTCCGCCGGTGATCGTCTCGAGATACGGGATCGAGGGCGCGGCGGTCTCGACTTCAACTTTGTACTTGCGCGCTAAGCGCTCGACGGCGATCGAGACGTGCTGTTCACCGCTGCCCAGCAGGAGAAGCTCGTGGGTAACGTCGGCGCGCTCGAGACGCAGCGCGGGATCCTCGTCCACGATGCGCGCGAGCATCTGCGAAATCTTCGCTTCGTCGATGCGCTCCTTTGGCTTGATTGCGACCGCGAAGACTGGTTCGGCCACCGGAAAACGCGGCAGCAGCACTTTGTGTCCGTTCGACGTGAGCGTGTCGCCCGTCGCGACCGAGTCGAGGCGCGCCAGCGCGACGATCGTGCCGGGGCCGGCCGCGGTAAGCGGCTCTTGCTTTTTACCTTGCAGACGGTAGAGGCCGCCGAGCCGGACCTTTTCGTCGTGTTTGCTGACGTTGCTCAGCGTCGCGTCATGCTTGAGGGTTCCGGAGAGAATTCGCGCAATCGAAATCTTCCCGCTCTGCGGATGGATCGACGTTTTGACGATTCGCGCGATGACCGGACCGGCGGCATCGGGTTGGATCGCACGGCCCTCGGCATCGACCTGCGGCGCATCGGCGGGTGACGGCAGCCACTTTTCGATCGCGCGAACGAGTGCCGCGACACCGGCGCCGGAGGCTCCGGCCGCGACCAGAACCGGCACGACCTGATCGTGGGAACATTCGCTGCAAAGATCGCGTTCGATCTCTTCGAGCGGCGGCTCGACGCCCTCGAGCAGCTCTTCCATCAGGTGATCGTCGAAGTCGGCCATCGCTTCTAACAACTCGACGTGCATGAGCTGCGCCTGATCCTGCGCATCGCCGGGAATCGATTCTTCCGTACCTTCGAGCGTAAAGGCCTTCAGCTCTGCGAGATCGACGTAACCGCGGAAGTGTTCGGCGCTGCCGAGCGGCAGCTGTTCGGCGACGACGTGGCGCCCGTAGGCGCTCTGCAACGCCGCGAGCGTCTGCGCGAAGTCCGCCCCCGGGCGATCCATCTTGTTGATGACGAAGATGTGCGGCATCCGGACCGACTCGATGTAATCGATGACCCCTTGCGTTTGAACGACGCGGCCGGGATCGGCTTCCAGCACGACGATCGCGGCGTCGACGCCCGCAAGCGCCTGCTTTGTCTCCTCGAAGAAGTCGACGAAACCGGGTGAGTCGACGATCGTGATGTCGATGCCGTCGTCGGTCGCGTGCGCGAACCCAACGGTGGTCGATTGAAGGTGCGCAGCGTCTTCGGGTTCGTGATCGGTAACCGTCGTACCGTCGGAGATCGAGCCGCGGCGGCCGATGGCGCCGGTGTGGGCGAGAATCGCTTCGACCAACGTCGTCTTTCCGGTGTGATGCGGTCCGACGAATGCGATATTTCTAAGGCGCGCGATATCCGCCACTTGCTTGTCCCCTATCGATTTGGCTGCTAGCGGCGCTTGGCCGCAGTCTTTTTCTTCTTAGCGGTCTTTTTGACGGCTCCGGCCGGCCGCTTCAACTTGTTGACCGGTCGCCGCGGAACGGCTTTCTTCACCGCGGTTTTCTTACGAATGGTTTTCTTGCTCGACGTCTCGGCTTTTTTGCTGGGCGCCTTGCGAACCGGGCTCTTCCGGGGCACCGCTTTCTTTGGCTTAACCGGCGGGGCCGGCGACTTCTTCGCGCTGCTTCGCGGCGGCGGTTTCACCGGCGTTTTCTTTCGGTTTGCAGGCGCCGCCGGCGGTCGCGGGGGCTGCTTTGCGACCTTTTTCTTCGGTTCCGGGGCCAGTTTTTCCAAGCGGGCCGCCTTCGCTTTCGTAGCAGAAGAAGTCGAATCGACGGTTCGGCGCGAGGTGCTCGTCGTGGCGGGAGCCGAGCGCTTCTTTGGGCCGCCTTCTCGGCGAGACGACCGCGAGCCGGCGACGCTTTCGCTCTCTTCGGGCAGGCCCAACTCGGCGCGGCTATATCCGCTGATACTGCTTCCCGGCGCTGCCGGCTGGCGGCGCGCCTGCGCTTGGGCTTCGAGGTGTTCGCGGGTGGCGCGCAAGGCGACGCGAGCCAGACGTCCGCCGACTGGGAAGACGAGTTCGTTGATGTGCGCGTCGTCGAGCAATCGGAGGATCACGTCGAACCCATTGCCTTGATCCTTCGGACTGTGCGCGTCGGAGCCAACCGCGATCCCGACGCCTCGGGCCTTCGCCTTGCGGGCGAGGCGCGAGTTGGCTTCCAGGTACTTTTGCTTGCGCTCCTCGGGATGATCGCGGTAGAGGAACCTCGTGTTGATCTCGACGGCGAGTCCCCGCGCGTGACAGAGGTCGAGAAGCCGGTCTTCGTACTGCTCGAGCAGCTTCTGATTCGGCCAGCGCCCGTAAACCGCCGGAACGTAGAAGTGGCCGACGATGTGCGTCGGCAGCTTCTCGATATCGTCGAAGAGCCGGGCGGTATAGAGCTCCCACAGCCGTTCGGGGGGAATCAGATCGTGAAGCGCGCTGAACTCGGGGCTGTCGAACGGCCAGGACCAGTCGGCCCCCTTCTCGGGATGCTGGATCGGAACGAAGTGCACGGAACGGATGATGCCGTCCGGACGCAGGGCATCGACGATGTTCTGAGCATCGGGGCGTGCTCGCGGGTCGTTGTCGATCTCAGCGCCGATGGCAAAACGCATGCCGCGCCGCAGTCCCTCCGAGACCAGCGCCGCGTGCGAGATCTCGACGCCGGCGGTCTCGGCGGCCCCGAGCAGGTCGCCGGCATGCGCGAGCTTGAGCGCGCGCCTGACCGTCGCAACCGCCCCCGGGTCCTCAAACGTGAGGTAGTTGGCGTGATCGGCGACCATCAGAAAGCGCGGCGACATTCGCCGGCAAGCATGATAGAACCAGAGGAAGAGCATCCGAGCCGAATATGCGATCGGGCGCTCCTCGGTGAACGGCCGGTGCTCGCCCTTGGCATGGCCGTGCACGTCCGGGATGGCGGATACTCGAGGATCGGCCATCAGATCAAAACAGCGCGGCCCGAAATGAGCCGCGGCTGGACGGAAAATAGGACGCGAATCGCCACCTTCGTTAAGGTTGGCTTCTAGCCGCGGTAGCCCTCCATCTGCAGTAGTCGGGCTTTCATCTCGAGGCCGTAATAGTAGTCGTGCAGATCGCCTGAGGAGTCGACGACGCGGTGGCAGGGAAAGAGAAGGGGCATTGGATTGCGTGCCATCACCCGTCCAACGGCACGTGCGGCCCTTGGTCGGCCGATCTGCGTCGCAACCCAGGCGTACGAGCGGACTTCACCGGGCGGAATGCTGGCCGCCGCGCGGAGCGCGTCCTGCTCGAACGGGGTGAGATCGCTCAAGTCCATGATGGCATCGTCGACCTGCCAGGTGCTGAAGAATCGCTCGATTGCCCGAACGAGCCAGCCGGGCGCGTCTCCGGAAACAATGCTCCGGCGCAGCCGGCGCTCGGCGCGCGCCGCAATTTCCTCCGGCGGATCGCCGGTATCGAGGCTGACGTAGGCAATCCGCTCGGCCTTGAATCCGACGTAGAGCCGGCCCAAAGGTGTGGAAACTACGGCCAGCACGATCGGGGCCGAGAGTTTACCCTTGAGCGCGGCAATGTGCGTGATGACCTTCTTGGCGAGATCGCACGAAGGCTCGGGCTGCGGCAGGCAGGAGAGGCAGTAGGCGACACCGGCGTATTGTTCGTAGACGGCCTGACAGGAGGGGCAGGCGCTCAGATGTGTATGGACGGTCTCTTTTAACGAGGCTCGGCACTCGCCGCGCAGCTCGTCCCATAACGCATCAACGTCACGACAACGCATGTACTGGAACTCCTTCGGGGGCGAATCTTCCGATTTGCGGGCCGAGTATGCGGCGTAAGATTCGCACGGCGCGGTGAACGTGCGACTTTACGGTTCCGATCGGCTGATTGAGGATCTCGGCGATCTCGGGGTGGCTGCGCCCTTCGATAAAGCGCAGGGTGGCCGCGGCACGCAGGTGCATCGGCAGCTGGAGAAGGGCACGCTCGACCAGCGCGATCTCGGTATTCTGCTCGACGATCGCTTCGGGTTGCGGCGGCCCTTCGTTTGACTCGCGCAGGAGCGCATCGGGGTCGGCTAGCGCGTCGAGTGCGACGTTGGACGGGCGCTTGCTGCGCAGCCGGTTGCGGGTTACGTTGAGCGTGATCGTATAGAGCCACGGCTGCAGGCGCAGGTCTGCGCGTTGCTCCGAGGACATCTTGCCGAGCGCGCGATAGGCGCGCACGAAGGCGTCCTGGACGATCTCCTCGGCGTCTTCCCGGTTGCCGGTCATGCGCAGCGCAAATCCATAGAGACGGCGCTGGTAATCATCGACGATCCGTTCGAAGTTCTGGACGCTGGGAGCCGAGTCGCCCGCCGCCTGCACGGCCGAGGTTCGGCCCGACGGAATCACTGATGGCACGTATACTCCTGCAAGGAGTGGTGCGAGCGCGCTCATACCTTGCCCGACACCACACCTAGGCCCGGTGGTTTCACATGCGCCCCGAAAACTCCTCAAAGCGGCCGCTCGGGCGAGCTCGCAGGCCGGGGGGAATTCGGGTGCTTTCCGACAAGGATGGGTGATGCCGCGTTTGCTCGGGCCGACCGCCCGACGTTGATAGCAAGACCGCTTCGCTCGAGGAGAGACGAAGCGGTTTTTTGTTTGTGCCGCAGCCACCGGCGAAAGGTATTCTCATGCAGCAGGCCATCGAACCGACGGACATCTCGTTGGACGCATATACCATCTGCAGCTTCGTGCCGAACCTCCGTTCGGCGAGAGCGATACCGCTCGTGCTCATCGGTTACCGTCAGGGCGAGGACCCGTCGTTCGTCTGGCTCGTCCCCAAAGAGGGCGTCGATCCGCAAAGCTTGACCGACGACCCGTACTACGCGAAAGTCCTACACGACCCGCGCGCCTACTTCAAGAAAAAGCTGGCAAAGTACGTCGAAGAGACCGGCTGCGTGAAGCGTGGGATCGAGATGCTCATCGACTGCCATCAAAACCATTTGGCCTTTACCCCGCTGACCGAACTGCGGGAAGAGCCCTTCCGCCACCCGCTGCAGGTCGAGCTTATCGGGGCGTTTTGACGACGGGCGTACCCGACGCGCGAATCGAACGCACGTAGGTGATGCGTACCGGCACGTAAACAGCGGGCTTGCTGTCGTGCAGACGCGCCTGGATAGTCAGCGTCGCGCGCAGCGCGAGCAGCATCGCGTTCTCGAGAGAATAGTAGGCGGTTCCGTCCATCCGCATCGTCCCGGTGATGGCGCCGCCGTGCCCGGGCAGCCCACCGTTCATCGGACCTTGCGCTTGAAAACGGACCGCGACCGTGGGGTGGCCCGCGATCGGTCCGTCGGTTCCGGGGCGCAGGAAACCTCGTAATACCGAGCCGCCGCCCAGCGGAGAGTTGGCGGCGAACGGAACGGAACCGCGCAGATCTTGCAGATCTCGCAGCGTTGCCGCGTCGAGCTGCACGGCAAACGGTTGATTGAGGATCGTCAAAAAGTCGGGGTCGTCGTCGACGCGATCCTCGAACGCGCCGTTCGGCATCATGTCGGCGACGAACTTCGCATTGCCGTCGGTGCGACCGTCGGGGCTATCGCGAACGTAGCGGGCGCGTGCCTCGAAGCGCGTGGCTTCCCCATCCCGGCGCACCGACAAGAGCTCCGTGCCGTCGTACGAAACCCGCGAGCCCGTCGACGCCGCCTGAACCTGATAGAGATCTTGCCCCTGCAGATCGTACTGAAAATCTGCATAAGCAGATGGAGTCACCGGCAAGAGCGCGGTAACGAGGAGGAGGCCGAGTTTGATTGGGAACTCCGTTTCTGCCGAGAAGACTTGTTCCTACTTACAGTATCACCCGCCGCAAGAGGAGGTCTTGCGGTTGCTCGTGGCCATTAGGTGCGGTTCTTCGCTACCCTCCGCCGGGTGCTGAGGAAGAAGCGGACGTCTGCCGTGCCCTCACAAACGACGACGGTATCGGCGTCGGTATAGCTTCGCCCGTTAACGTCGATCGTGAAATCTCCCGACGCGAGACCCGCGAGCGTCCGCCCGACGCTGCGCGAGAACTTGTCGCGTGGCGCTCGTTTTCCGATCGCCTCCCGGACCGCAAACCCCAGCAGGTCGCGAACGCGCAGCGGCGTGGCAAGCGCGAAGGCACCCGAGCCGCCGAGGGCGACGGCATGAAGATCGAGCGGCACCTTCACTCGGATCATGGGGCGCAATTTCTTCCGCATCGAGGAGCTGCCTGCTGTCGAGGATAAATCAATCGGCCGATGTCCTTCGGGAACGTGCCGGCCGACATGCTCGTCGGCGCAGTCGAGAAGCTTCTCGCAAAGATGGACGAGGCGGATCTCGCCGTGTTATATGCGCGCGAGCTTTCGGCGATGCCGCGAGATGCGTATCAGGCGCTGATCGAAGCGGTCTTCAACGCGTTCCGCGAGCGCGGCGAGTCCTCTGAAGACGCCGCCGAGGGCGCCGGTACGACCCTCGAGAGCATCGCGCAACGCGAGAACGGCGCGGTCGATGCCCTTCTTGCATACGCGCGCGGGAACCCCGACCTGCTCAAGGAAGCTACCGCGCTGTTCGTCGAGCAGAGACCCGAGCTTATTACCGCTTTGCCCGCCTCGCTACGAGACGCATTGGCAGAGCGGCTCGCAACAACATAGTGAGGGAACCCCCCCGGCGGCGTCGCACGGACGACGAGCCGCGTGGAGGGCTGCCGCTCTTCCCACTGGTTATCGTCGTCGTTCTGGCCGGGCTCTTGTTGGGCGGCGTCCTCGCGCATTTCTTCGGCGGTTCGAAGCAAAAACCGCAGCGCGCATCGGGGACGGTCGCCATCGAGCCCACCGCGCTTCCGACACTGACGCCGCAGCCGGCGATCTCTCCGACGATTTCACCCACCAGTACACCGAGCGCCGTGCCCACGCAAAGAGCGAGCGCCGCACCCACGCAGAGACCGAGCACGACGCCCAGCTCGACGCCGAGCGCCGCCCCGACGAAACGCCCAGCGCCCGCTCCGAAGAAGTCTGCGGCACCCGCGGCGAGCGCGGCACCCACGCCGACGCCGCACGCTGCGCCCGTTGCGGCGCCCGTACGCCGAACGCCCACGCCGGTTCCACCGGTCGCACAGGCGCGGCCGCCGGCACCAACGGCGACGGCCGCTGCGGCGACAAATGAGGACCGCGCGACGTCGGTCGTGCGTTCGTATCTCGGCGCTCTTGCGCGCGGTGATCGAAGCACGGCGGGATCGTATCTCGCGCAGGGATCGCCGAGCGAAGCGTTCATGGCTGCGAACGCGACGGTCGAATCGGTTCGATCTGAGCCCTCGGGCGGGGGTTATAAAGTGATGGCCGACGTCAAAACCAGCGCCGGCGAATACTTCGAAACGTTTACGGTGGCGCCGGGCCCCGGCGGCCTACAGATTACCGAGCACTACTGGATCAAACCGCAGTAGCCCGGGTCAGGTGATTTCGTCGGGCCAGTCGGCGAGTCGCCCGATCGCCGCGCTCTTGAGCACGCGCAGGCCGAGCATCGCGCACTTCATGCGTGTCGGGCTGATACCGATCCCGACGTTATCGAGGACGGCCTCTTTGGAAAGCTTGGCTACATCGGCGAGCTTCATGCCCTTCACCTGTTCGGTCAGCATCGACGCCGAGGCTTGGCTGATCGCGCATCCTTTTCCGGAAAAGCGGACGTCGCGAATCACGCCGTCGTCGACCTTCAGTTCCATCTTGATCTGATCGCCGCAGAGCGGGTTGAGATCCTCGGCCTCGACGTCGGGATTCTCGAAATTGCCGAAGTTCCGCGGACTGCGGTAGTGGTCGAGAATGTAGTCGCGGTAAAAGTCGTCCAACCTAGAGAACCGCTCTACAGCCCAAAGACCGCAGCAGCCTTTTCGATTCCTTCGCAGAGCACGTCGATATCCGCCTCGGTGTTGTAGAGATAGAACGACGCGCGCGCCGTTGCGCTCCAGCCCATCTTTTCCATGAGCGGCATCGTGCAGTGATGGCCGGCGCGTATGCAGACGCCTTCGGTATCGAGGATCGAGGCCAGATCGTGCGCGTGCACGTCGCCGAAGTTGAAGGAGATCGCACCGGAGATCTTCTCCGGATCGCGTGGGCCGTAGATTGCGAGGCCGCGCGCCTCGTATTCGCTCAAACGCGCCAGGGCGTAGGTCGTCAGGCCCTTCTCGTGCTCGCGCACCCACTCCATCGTCACGCCTTCGAGATACTCGACGGCGACGCCGAAGGCGATGGCGTCGGCAATGTTGCTCGTGCCGGCCTCGAATTTGCGCGGCGGTTCGGCGAATGAGGTGTGCGCGTACTCGACCTTCCGGATCATGTCGCCGCCGCTGAGGAAGGGCGGCATCGCTTCGAGCAGTTCGCGTTTGGCGTAGAGGGCGCCGATACCGGTTGGGGCGAGCATCTTGTGCCCGCTAAAGGCGTAGAAGTCGACGTCGAGCGCTTTGACGTCGAGCGGCAAATGCGGCGCGCCCTGCGCGCCATCGACGAGAACGAGCGCGCCCGCGGCGTGCGCCCGCGGAACGATCTTCTCTAGCGGCGCGATCGTGCCCAGCGTGTTGCTGACGTGCGAGACGGCGACGAGCTTGCAGCCGTCGAGGAGCCGATCGAGGTCGTCGAGCACGTGAATGCCGCGTTCGTCAACGGGAATAAAACGAAGCTCTGCGCCGTTTCGCTCGGCGAGGAGCTGCCACGGCACGAGATCCGAATGGTGCTCCAGCTCGCTGAGCAGAATCGCGTCGCCCTTACCGACGTTGTGCGTCGCCCAAGAGTAGCTGACGAGGTTAACCGCCTCGGTCGTGTTGCGGACCCAGACGACCTCGGGCGTGCGAGCGCCGATGAAGCGCGCGACTTTGACTCGCGCTTGCTCGTAGGCTTCGGTCGCCCGCTCCGCGATCTCGTAGACGCCGCGATGAATGTTCGCGTTGTACTGCTCGTAGTAGTCGACGAGGGCTTGGATGACGGCCCGCGGCTTCTGCGAGGTGGCGGCCGAGTCGAGGTAGACCAGCCGTTTTCCGCGCGACGTCGGCCGCGCGAGAATCGGGAAATCCGCGATGATGCGCTCGACCTTCGGGTCTACGCGTAAGGTCTGCGTCACGAGAGCTTTGCCGCCAAAGCCTCACGGAGCTCGTCGCGCAGCGAGGCCGTCGGGAAACGCTCGAGCGCGGGCTCGAAAAAGCCCAGCGCGATCATGCGTTCCGCGGCGGAGCGTTCGATGCCGCGGCTCTCCATGTAAAAGATTTGCTCGGAGTCCATCGCGCCGACCGTCGCACCGTGATAGGCCTTGACGTCGTTTGCGCCGATCTCGAGCGCGGGAACCGAATCGATGTGCGCCGTGGGCGAGAGCAGCAGCGCGTCATCGCGCAGGCGCGCGTCGCTGCCCTGCGCGTGCGCGGCGATGCGGATGTTGCCGAGAAACCGAGCCTGACCACGCTCGCGAGCCGCGGATTTGACGAGGGTATTCGAGCTCGCTTCGCCGGCCCGATGCTCGACCGAGCTGATAACGTCGACGTGCTGCGAGCCGCGGGGGAAGAAGATAGCCGCGATCTCTGCGGCGATTCCCGTCTGCTCGATTGAAACCGTAAGATCGCCCGCCGCAAGATCGGCACCGAGTTCGGCGTCGGCCCAGGCCATCTTCGCGTCTTTGCCCGGACGCGCCGTGCGATTCCAGACGACGCGCGCGGCTGCGGCCTGCTGAAGCGCGGCAAAAGAAACGTCGGCGTGCTCTTCGGTGACGATCTCGGTCGCGCCGCAGACGAACGCGCCCGCATCGGCCTCGATGCGTTCGACGATCGTGACGCGCGCACCGCGCTCGACGAGCACGACGGTCGAAGGGAAGACGGTCGCGTCGCCGCCGGCGTAACGAACCACGACCGGATGGTCGCAGGCACGATCGGCGGGTACGTGGATAAAGCAGCCGACGTGCGCGAAGGCAGCGGTCAGTGCGCCGAACTTCGTCGCATGGATTCCGGTCGCTCCGAAGGCACGAGCAAGCAGTTGCGGGCACTCGCGCGCCGCCGTTGCGAGATCGTAGACGACGACGGCGGGATTGGGATTCTCGACGGAAACGATCGCGGGATTGAGATCGAGCCGCGCGATATCGGGGACGAGCGTTTCGAAATCGATTCGCCAGAAACGGCCCGCGCGTTCGCGCCCGCTCGGAAGCGCCAGAAAGCGTTCGAGGGCAGCGCGCCGCTGCTCGTTGGTAAGCGGTTCGTTGGGAAGCGTTGCCAGGCGGCCGAAGAGCGGGGAAGTCTCGGCCGTCGCGACGGCAACGTTAGGCAAGAGCCTCGGCCTCCTCGCGGAGCTTATCGTAACCCTCGCGCTCGACGCGCTGCGCGAGATCCGCGTCGCCGCTCTTGACGATGCGTCCGTCGATCATGACGTGCACGACGTCGGGAACGACGTACTGCAGGATTCGCGGGTAGTGCGTGATGATAAGGAAGCCCGCTTTGCGCCCTTCCTCGCTCGCACGCAGCGCAGCGATCGACGCGCCGACGTCTTTGAGTGCGTCGATGTCCAGGCCGGAATCGGTTTCGTCGAGGATCGCGTATTTCGGCGCCAAGACGGCGAGCTGCAGCATCTCGAGCCGCTTCTTTTCACCGCCGGAGAAGCCGTCGTTCAGATAGCGCCCCATGAAGGACGGATCGATGCCGAGCTGATCCATCTTTTCCAAGAGAAGCGCGCGAAACTTCGCCGGCGGAAGATCGCCGGGGCGCTCGGCTTGCCGAGCCGCGTGCAGGAAGTTGGCGACTTTGACGCCCGGGATCGCGGCGGGATACTGAAACGAAAGGAAAAGGCCCGCGCGCCCCCGTTTGTCGGGCGAGAGCGCGAGGATATCCTCGCCATCCAGCTCGACGCTGCCGGTCACCTCGTACTGGGGGTGGCCGGTGAGCGAGAAAGCAAGCGTCGACTTGCCGCTGCCGTTGGGTCCCATCAGCGCGTGCACGCGGCCGGCCTCGACCGAGAGGTCGATTCCTTTGAGGATCTCTTTGCCGGCGATGGTGGAGCGCAGATTCCTGATATGAAGGCCTTGGTCGGACATAGAAATTATCGTAGCCGAGGCTCTCTTAGAAAGTCAAGGAAAAACTTTACTATCTGCGACGTTTCATGCTAGGATAGCGCCAAAGATGCACCAGGACCGCTTCTTCCAGACGACTCGGGGAAAGATCGTCAGCGAGCTGCGGCGGCGAGGCTCCGCCTCGGCGGCCGACCTGGCGCACGTCTTCGGGCTCTCGCCCAACGCGGTTCGCCAGCAGCTGATGGTCCTGGAGCGCGACGGTCTGGTCGCCGAAACCTCCGTCCGGCGCGGCCCGACCAAGCCCACCTACGAGTTTTCGCTGACACCCGAAGCCGACCGGCTCTTCCCTCAGGCCTACGACAAAATGCTCTCGGCGGTATTGCGAGAGGTGCGCGATCAATTCGGTCCGCCGGCGGTCAAGCAGATCTTCGACGGCCTCTCCGAACGCGCCGTCGCGCGGGCCCGCCTCAGCGTTACCTCGGACGAACCGCAAGAGCGAGTTGCCCAGCTCACCGAGATGCTGCGCAAGAGCGGCGTCGTCGCCGAGTACAGTCTGATCGACGACGGCTTCGTGCTGCACGAACACTCGTGTCCGTACTCTAACGCCGCCAAAGAGCATCCGGAGGTCTGCCAGGTCATTCACCACGTCATCGACGAGACGATCGGCGGCCGGCACGAGCAGACCGAGTCGCTCGCGCACGGCGGGAAAGAGTGCCGTTTCGAAATGCACCCGGAGCGGGCAACCACGCCGGTATCTTAGGAGTTATTGGATTCATGGATTTTCCGAAATTTCAGCGGTTGGTCGAAGAGCGCACCGGCTTTCGCACGATGGAGAAGCCGACGGCGAGCGGCGAGTACTTCAGCGACTCCTGCGGCGACATGTACAACTTCTTTTTGAAGGTCGGGCCGGGCGCCGTCATCGAGGACATCTCGTATTTCACGACCGGCTGCGGTTTCGGAACGGCGACGTGCAGTCTCGTTGTCGAGCTCGCAAAGGGCAAAACGATCGACGAAGCAGCGGCGATCAGTGCCGCCGAGGTTGAGGGCCTGCTCGACGGCTATCCCGAGAAGAAGAAAGATTACCCCGAACGCGCGCTCGAGGCGCTGCACGTCGCGCTCGACGACTACCGCTCGAAAGTCGGCGCCGGAAGCGTGCCCGATTTCGGATCGATGCCGCGCCCGGCCGATGCTCCTGCGGCGGAGCCGGCGCACGCGCCCGTCGCGTCGACGAACGGAAACGGCGAGGCCAAGCTCCTCATCAAACTGCGCTAACGCCCCCCGTCCTTCGACCGTCCTTCGACAGGCTCAGGATGACACGGCGTGTGTTGCGCTCAGGATGACACGGCGAGCAGCGGGGCGCGGTGCGGAACTTCGTAGCGCGAGGTGTTTGCCTTGGCGTCGAAGATCGATTCGAAGAGTGAGATCGTTCGCACTTCGAGCGTGAACGGGGTCACCTCGATGAGCGGAAGCGGGCGCGACGCTTCTTTTACGCGTGCGATCGTGACGTGCGCGACCGGATCTTCTTCGAACGTGAAGCCCAGCGCCGCGTAGGCGCCTTGAACGGCTGCGGCGAGATGACGGTACGCTTCGCCCTGCTCGCGCGCCCCGACGTAGACGACGCGCGGACGCCGCTCGTTGGGAAAGGCGCCGGCTTTATCCAGGTGGAGGGTAAACGGTGCGCAGCGCTTGGCGCTCTCGCCAAGCGCCGCGTCGATCGCGGCGTAGTGCGCCGCCTCCACGTTCCCCAGAAAGGCGAGCGTGACGTGCAGCTTCTCCGGGGCTTCGAAGCGGGCGGCGAATCCGGTCGCGCTCAGCGCATCGGCGACCGCCTCGCAGCGCGCCCGCGCGTCGTCGTCGAGCTCGATGCCGATGAAGAGGCGGCGCTTGCGTTCAGGCACGGAGGTAGGGATTCGAGCGGCGCTCGGTGCCGATCGTCGTGAAGGGCCCGTGCCCGGGAACGACCGGCGTCGCGTCGGGAAAATCCATCAACTTGCGCTGAATCGAGCTGACAATGTCGGCCATCGAGGTGCCGCCGAGGTCCCAGCGGCCGATCGACCCGGCGAAGAGCGTATCGCCGGTCAGCAAGATCGTCTCAGAGCCGTCGCCGGCCGCGAAGCAGACGCTTCCGGGTGTGTGCCCCGGGGTGTGCAGAACCGCGATGTGCGCTTCGCCGAGTTCGAACGTGTCGCCGTCGAGCAGATCGCCGTCGAGCGGGACGACGCGCGGCGCATGCGGGAGGCCGAGCCAACGCGCCTGCATTGCCAGCGACTGGTAGAGCGGGAGGTCGGCGGGATGCAGAAGCCCGCGGCCGTTCGTGAGCTCGCGCAGCCGTTCGAGATCTCCAATGTGATCGATATGCGCGTGCGTGTGGACGAGCCGCGTGGCTCGCCAGTTTCGTTCGCGCAGATAGGCGTCCACTTCATCGACGCCGTCGCCGCCGTCGACCACGATCGCCTCACCGCTGCGGTCGTCGGCGAGGATCGTGCAATTGCAGGCCAGCGGGCCGACGGCGAAGGTCTCGCGACGCAGCATCGGTGCTCTCTAATCCACCTGGATGTGAAAGTCGTGGAAGCCGCCGTTGAAGTATCCCAGCGGCGAGCCTGCACGGGCGCTGCACGAGAGCACGTGCCCGATCAGGATCGAGTGCGATCCGAAGTGAAACTCGTGCGCCACCTCGCAATCGAAGTGCGCGATGCAGCCGGGGATGACCGGAGCGCCGGTCGCTTCGACTTCGTAGTCGACGTCGACGAACTGGCGCTCGCGTACCTTGCCGGAAAAGCGCTCGGCGAGCGCCCGCTGATCGCCCGCCAGCACGTTCACGCAGAAGATCCGCGAAGTTGAGATAAAGAGGTAGCTGCGCGCCTCGCGATTGATGCAGATCGAGAGCGAGGGCGGCTCGAGCGAGACGCTGGCGAACGCGTTGACGGTGATCCCGCGAGGCTCGCCGTCCTTCAGGCTCGTCACCACCGTCACGCCGGTGGGCACGTGCCGCATCGCGTGCCTGAACGAGGTCGAATCGCTCATTGACGGCGCGCGCCGATGGCGATCGCGTCGTCGTCGAGCGCGAGAATCATCGCGTCGAGGTCGGGCCGGGCGAGAAAGGTTTCGCGGAATTCGCGCTGCGCTGCGGCGGCGTGGTGGAACATGACGAGGCCCGAGAGTTTCAGCGTCGGGATTACGAGTTCGAGATAGCGTTCGTAGCTCGTTTCGTGCGCGGAGATGAAGGCGATATCCAGGTTGCGATGCGGGAAGTTTTCGAGCAGTTCCAGCGCCGGCGTATTGAAGACCTCGATGTAGTCGTCCTCCTCGGCGCGGCCGAAGTAGGAGCGCGCCACGTCGGTGTGCGCGGCGCTTGGATCGATCGTCCATATCTTGCCCATCCGCGGCTGCGCCAGCGCCATCCAGAGCGTCGCATATCCGTAGCCCGTCCCGATTTCGAGGATGCGGCTCGCCTGCATCGCCGTGACGAGCAGCGAGAGCAGACGCCCCGTCTGTCGCGACACGACCGGTACGCCGTTTTTGCGCGCGTGCTGCTCGAGCTCGAGCAGCAGCGGATGCGGCTGGGCTTGCATCGCATCGAGTTCGTGCGGCGTCGGCTTCACCCAGGCCGCTTTGGCGCCCCGGAACTAGCGACCTGCAGCCGCATATTCGGCTGCCTTGACCACGTTGCGGAGCAGCGCAACGTTCGTTACGGGGCCGACTCCGCCGGGTACCGGAGTGATCGCGCCGGCAACCTCGACCGCGCTCTCGAAGTCGACGTCGCCGCGAAGGATGCCGTCGACGAGCGTCGTGCCGACGTCGATGACCGTCGCTCCCGGCATGAGATCTTCTCCGCGAATCAATCCCGGCGCGCCGGCTGCGACCACGACGATTTCGGCAAGGCTGACGTACGGCTGCAGCGACGCCGAATCTTTGTGCAAAACCGTTACGGTAGCATCCTGTGCGAGCATCAGCATTGCGACCGGTGCACCAACGACGATCGAACGGCCGATCATCGCCGCGCGCCGCCCGCGCAGCGGCCAGTGCGGGCTGCGTTCCAACAACAGCATTACCGCGGCCGGCGTCGCCGGGACGTATTCCGTTCCGCTGCCGAAGGCCAGGTGGCCTTGGTTGGTGGGATGCGTGCCGTCGACGTCTTTATGGGCCGGAATCGCATCGGCGATCTCACGGATTGCGAGATGCGCTGGGAGCGGCTGCTGCAGCATCACTCCGTGCGTGGCCGGATCGTCGCGAAGCTCTTCGAGCGTCTCGCGCACGTCGCGGGTCGACGCCTTCTCGGGAAGATGACGCACCTCGATACCGATGCCGGAGCGCTCGCCGGTCCGCGCGAGATTGCGCACGTAGGCGAGGCTCGACTCGTTCTCCCCGACGAAGACGATCGCGAGCCTCGGCGATATTCCACGCTCGAGCAGCGCGCCGGTTCGCTCGACGAGCTCCGTCCGAAGCTCCGCCGCCAGTGCGCGTCCGTCGAGAATTGTAGCAGGCACGCCGTCGCCGTTTCGTGCGTGAAAGCAGGGCTCCTCGCTTTACAATCCGGAAGGGGCCGGTGCAGTGCAGCGTTATCTTCCGTGGGCCGGCGTCTTCGTGGTGCTGGCGGCGTCGGCCGCGGTCGCCGCGCCGTACTTCTTTTCGCAGCCGGCAAACGTGAACGGGCCGAGCAGTGCCGCCGGGCGTCCGGCGCCGGTCTTCACGCTGCGCGACGATCTCGGGCAGCGCGTTTCGCTCACGCAGTATCGCGGCTCGATCGTCGTCATGAATCTCTGGGCGTCCTGGTGTCCGCCGTGCCGAGCGGAGATGCCGGATCTCCAAAGGCTCGCCGACGCGTACGGATCGCGCGGTATCGCGGTCGTCGGGATCAACGAAGGGGAGTCGCCGCAGAGAGCGCGCGCGTTCGCCGCTTCGCTGCGAATTCGCTTTCCGATCTGGATCGACTCGGCCGAGCAATACGGCCGAACGTATACCGCGCTCGGTCTGCCGACGACGGTGATCGTCGATCGCCGAGGGGTCGTCGTGCGAGGGTTCGACGGCGCACTGACGCTCGATCAGATGCGCGCCGCCGTCGCTGCGGCAACGCACTCGAATTGACGCGTTTCATCTCGGCGGCGCTGATCGCCGGCGCGGCGGTCTGCCTCGAGTTGCTGCTCCCCGGAGAGCCGGTTTATCACAGCGGATGGTACAACGTCGGGCTCGCCGCAGTGCTGGTCGTTGCGGCGGTCTCGGCGCGGGGCGTCTTCAACCGAGCAAAGAGACTGCGCTCGCGCTGGGCGACGGCTGCCGTCGCGGCCGGCGCGATCGTCGTCGGCGTGGCGGGCGTGGCCAACGGCCTCTTCGCGCCGGATAATCGAGACGTTATCGGCGCTCCGGGTCAGCGCGTCCGCGTCGAGTCGCTCGGGACGCTTTGGTTTCCCCTCGTCAACGGGGACCCGACGGCGGTGACGCTGGAACGGCCGGTTCAGGCGCCGCTGCAGATCGGGTCACGGCGGCGCAACGCCGGCAGCTTCGTGCTGCGCACGCAGCCGCGCAGCGTCGTCTACGTCGAAGCTCGCGACCTGCGCGGAAACCGGTTAACCATAACCCAGCCGCAGGGCGCGGTCTTCCTCTCCCCCGTGCTGCTGATGCAGCAGCATCAGACGATCGTGGGGATGGACGTGCCGTTCGATTCGTTCGACGTCCCGTCGGCGGCCCGGGTGATCAAAGCAATCCTATTCGATCCGCGGCAGGCCGCGGCATTTCTTCACGATGCGAGCATCGCCGGCGGCGCGGTGCTCTTTGCGGTCGACGACGAGAACGATCGCCCGCTGGCGCACGGGATCGCGATGAGCGCTGACGGGCACGAAGTTCGCGCCGCAAATCTGCGCTTGCGCGGCGAGATCGTGAGCTATCCGCAAGTCGAGGTCGTGTCGACGCCGAATCTCGTCGCGGTCGTGCTCGGCCTGCTCCTGCTTGCGGGCGGACTCATCGTGCGAATCTAGCTAACCTAGTGTCCCGCGACGATCGCACGAACGTTGCGCAGGCCAATGCTTCCATCGGAGAGCTCCACGCCCTTCGAGGGCAGCACGTAGATCGAGACGAGGCGCATCGCTTGCGCGTCGGGTGGAAATCGAACGACGACGTGTCGCCATCCGGGGTTCCCCAAACGCGTCGCGTCGAGCAAGACGTCCTCGTTGATTTCGTTGCGAATCGCTACGCGCACGCGCGCGGCGCTGCCGTCGTCGGAGAGATCGAACTCCACGCCGATCGTATCGTCCGGCAGCGGGATGTCGGCCTTCGCATAGGCGGCGCGCTCGCCGTTCGAAAACGAGAAGCGCAGCTGGACGCAGCTGCCGCAGCCGGCATTTTTAGCAAGGCTGCCGGGGCCGCCGCGCGGCGCGGTGACGAAGCGCGCGCTTTGCGCGAAGGGAAGTGCGACCCCGTGCGAGCCGACGGTCACGCGCGTCGTCGCGAGCGTATCGCCGATGCGGACGCTGATGTTGGCGTCGTTCGACCCGGCGCGATAGCTGCCGCGCCCGTCGATCGAACCGCTGCTCGCGCTCCAGGGGAGAGATGACGGCAGCTGCAGCGGGTAGCCGCGCGCATCGAACGCCTGCGCGGCGAGAAGTACCTGTCCGTTTTGGTCGACGTTCGGCCGCGGCGGCTCGATGCGCGAGCGCGCCGGCCGCGCCTTGACCTCTACCGGCACTTCGCCTTTGAGGTTTGCACTGCGCAACGCGAGCCGTCCGATCCCCCGATGCGCCGCGAAGAAGGTACCGTCGCGATACGAGCCGAGCGAGGCCGGCGTAACGCTAACCTCTACGGCACCGCCGTTGCCGGCGACGTTATTGGCGGAATCCACCGCGGCGACGCGCAACGAAACGCCGGCGCCGGGCACCGCCCGAACGACGCCGGGGCGCGCGACCAGGCGCACCGCCGGCCCGACCGGCGCCGTACTGTACACGAAGAGGCCGTCGGCGACCGGACGTTCTTTACCGTCGGACGGCGAGTTGACGACGCCCGCGGCCGGGTCGCCGAGGCGGCGGACGACCATCGTCGAGGAGCCGCCGCCGTCGAACAGGAGCCCCTCGGTCGCGCCGAGCGCGCGCATCAGGGCCGAGAACTCCGGACGCTTGAGGCCGATGCTCAGCTCGGCCTGACGACCGTCGACTTCGACGAGGAAGAGGCGACCGTCGGGCGCGATCGCGGCACCCGAGACTGGGACGCGACGGGCGTTCTCCTCGCGATAGGGAGCGTCCGGATCGTCGTACCAAGCGCCGTCGTGCAGGATCAGCGCACCGCCGCCGATCGCGGTGGCGATCGACGTCAACCCGAACGGCGAGAGGTCGCCGTCGACGCCGATCACCGAGCCGACGTCGGGCGCGCCGACGGAGTTATAGTCGTTCAAGCCGATCGCCACGTAGTATCCCGGCGGCTGAGGGCTCAAGTTGTCGGCGATGCCGGTGATGCGATAGCGTGTGAGCGGCGGCACGCCGCCCAGCGGCACGAGCGTTTCGAGCGTAACGTTATCGTGGGGGGCGACGCGGCCGTAGAACGGGGTGAGCAGCGAGAGCCCGGCACCGCCGAGCGGCATCTCGTCGATCCCGTCGAGCGGCATCGTGCGCTGCGCGATCTCCATTTGGCCCGTGAAGCTGAACTCCGCGATGTGCGGTGTCCCGTCGCGCGTTATGGCGAGAACGGATCGCTTGTACGGCAGCTGCAGCAGCGCGCCGCCGCGTACGACCATGTTCACCGGACGGTTCGTATTGCCGATATCGAAGAAGTCGCCGTTGATGCCGGCGATCGCCCGCGTCCGCTTGGCCATCGAGCCGATCGTCTCTCCGCGCGAGACGAGCTCGTCGCCGGATAAGACGTTCTCCAGCCGCACGTCGCCGCGATGCGGCGCGACCACGATGACGTGAACCGAGAGCGGTCCGTCGGCGGTGAGCAGCTGATAATCGCCGTAGTCGACCCCGGGGGCGACGCTTTCGATCGTCGGCGCCTGCGCCACGATGCGCGGAAATGGCGCCGCGGGCGTGAGGAGAGCAGGCAAGAGCGCGGCGATCAGCGCGACGAGGTTCACGGATGCCATACTGCGACGGCTAGCGGATAGCCGCCTGTGGCAAACGGGGCGTGTGCGATGCGGCGCAGGGTGCGCGTATCGAATACGTCGATCTCGTTGTCGCCCGCACAAGGAACGTAGAGCCGCCCGCTGGGCTCGTCGACGGTAAGCTTCCAGGGAATCGCGCAGGTGCGCAGAGGTGCGCGTCTTGCGCGCAGCGTGCGCGCATCGAGCACGTCGACCTCGCGGCGCTCTTCGTCGCTCACGAAGAGCGTATCGCTGCGCGCGTCGAGCGCGACGCCGATCGGAAAGGCGAGATCGGCGCTGCGCGCGACCACGCGCGGCACGCCTGTGGTTAGCGAGATCGCAATCGCGGCGCCGGGCCTGGCGAAGGGTGAGTCTGCCGACTGATTCGAAACGGCGTAGAGCCGGTCGCCGCCGGGCGAGAGAGCGAGCGAGAAGACGCGCGGCACGGCCGGGAAGCGCCGCAGCACGCGAAGCGTGTTCGCATCGACGAAGGCGATCGTTCCGTCGTTGGCGTTGGCGACGTAGACGATTCCGCGCCGTTGGTCGACGGCGATGCCTTCGGCCGTCTCGCCCGTAACGACGCGCGTTACCTCGCCTCCAAGCGCAACGCGCGTGAGCGCGCCGCTGCCGTTGTAGTCGCGATCGGTGACGAAGACCGCTCCCGTCGCCGGATCGAAGGCGACATCGTCGCCCGATACTACGCCGCCGGCCTTTTCAACGTTCCACGGCGCCAGGCTCAGCAGCGTCAGCTCCGATCCCTGCGTATCGGTCGCGGCGACGCGCCCGGAGCGGTCGACGGCGACGTCGGTCGGCACGCCGCCCGTTGCGAGAACGCCGCGCACCGCGAAGCTCTCCGGATCGTGCACGACGAGCCCGTCGTCGTAGGAAGCGACGAAGACCAGCGGACGGTCGACGCGCGGCGCCGGCGCGATCTGCAGCTTCGTTACACCGAGCGCGTGGGCGTTGCCGGCGATCAAGAGTGCCGATCCTCCGGTGGCCGACGACGGAACCGCGTACGCGTTGGCGTTTTGCACGAGCCGGCCGATCCCGAGCACCGCGATGTGGTAGGGGACGGTGATTCCGTCGATGCGCAGCGGCAGAATGCTGCCCGGCAGATATGGCCAGCGCGCGGTCGCGAACATTGCCGCGGCCAGGCGCGATTGCGGCTTTGCCGGCTTCGCGCCGGCGAGCATCAGCGAGGCGAGCACGAGCACCGCGAGCCTGCGCAGCACTCGCTAAACCTGCACTTCCGCTAGCGGCTCTGCAGAAGACCGGTTGCGAAGAAAACCAGACCAATGCCGCTGAGCACCACGCCGGCCGGCAACAGGTACTGCACTTCCGCCAGCGTGGCGATCGAGACGAAGACGATCGCAATTTCGAAGAAGGTCGTGGCGAGCTGCAAGGTCTCGTACGAGCGCATCAGCATCTCGCCGTGCGCTTCGGAATCCTTCGCTTGCTGATCGAGCGCTTCGCTTTCGGCGAGCATCGCCGGTGACGAGCGGCGTTCGTCGGCGGCGACGGCCTTGACGCGCTGGAGCGCGATGCCGTCGCGAATGACGCCGCCGGCGATCAGCGCCTGGTAGATCGTGTAGCGGATCTCTTTGGCCTCGTACGCGTTGTAGGAGTCGACGGCTCGGCCTTGGGCGATGATCGCGCGGTTCTCCTCCGAGAGTGCCGAGACGGAGCGATGGTGCGCAAAGAGCGTTCCCATCGCCGCGAGGACGGCGACGACCGCCGCCGCCAGCGAGTTAACGCGGCTCCAAATCAAGCGAGTCCTTCTGATGGCCTTCACGCGCGCGCTCCGGTGAGGGCGGCGATGCGCTCGAGGCCTTCCGCGACGTCGGTGCCGGGCGCGACGGTCGTCTCGCGCGTCTTGCGCGGATCGTAGGTAAAGCTTGCGAGGCGAAAGTCGTCGAACGTGCCGGCGACGATCGTGCCGTCGGGATCGACGGCGAACGCGCGCCCACGCGTGCGATCGAAGACGACGAGGTACACGCGCAGCTCGAGCGCGCGTGCCCGCGCGATATGTTCGAGCCACGGTTCGGGAAGATCGCTGCTCCAGACGATGAGCCCATAACCGGCGCGGCGATACGGAACCAGGCCGGCAGGATCGAGAACGCGCTCGTCCCCGACCGCGGCCGCGGGAAGAGCGCGGTCGAGCATTTCGAGTCGCTGCGAGTCCCCGGGGGCGATGGCGTACGCATCGTCGAGCATTTCGAGACGAGAATCCACGTCGGCCGGGAGCGACTCGCCGGCGATTGCGATGCGGAGCGGCACGCCGGGGCTCGAAGCGCGCGGAGCCGGCGCAACCGGCTGCGCACGCGCTGGGCGCTCGGATTCGAGCGTCAGTAAAGCGCGCAACGTTTCGGGCCGGCGTTCGCCGGCAATCGCGACGATCTCGCCGCCGGCGTCGACGATTTGGCTCTTGCCGCAGTAGGCGACCATGCCCAGCTCGCTGCCGCACTTATTGGCGGCAACGAACGGGACTCGATTCTCATAGGCGCGGACGCGTGCGAGCAGATCGGCCTGCACGTTCTCCAAAGCGCGCGGATCGCGCCCGCTTGTGACCCAGGCGGTGGGCATGACCAGCAGATCGGCGCCGTCGTCCACGAGCGCGCGCGAAATCGTCGGCAGCCGTCCGTCGGCGCAGACGAGCACGCCGAGCGAGCCGACGCTCGTGCGCACTGCAGCGAGGCGCTCTCCGCCGGCGAACCAGCGCCGGTCGAAGTGCCAAAGGAACAGCTTGTCTGCGCGGCCGGCAAGGGAACCATCGGCGTCGATGACGATTGCGCCGTTACGCTGTGCGCCGCGCTCCGCGATCGCCGCGCCCACGACGATCACCGTTTCGGTCGCACGCGCGATCTTCGCCAGGCCGGCGATTGCATCGTCGACCTGGCGCGCATCGAGCGGATCGTGACCCAGCACGTAGCCCGGAATCGTGCCTTCCGGAAGCACGAGCAGGTCCGCATCTCGCGACGCGCGAGCGACGGCATCGAGGATGCCGACGAACGCGCTGGAAAAATCGCCGCGGTCGCGTGCTTGAAGCTGCACAGCAGCGACGCTGATTGAGCGACTCATGCCGCGACGTTCGCGACGTCGTCGGAGTGCCCCTCATTTGCGTGCTCGGGGAGGCCGTGAGCCCGCGCGCGAGAAAAATCACAGCCGATGAGACTCAAGCTGTCAGCGTTGTCCGTTGCCGTTGCCGCCACCAGCTCGATTGCGTTGCTCACAACAGAAGGGCCGGCTTCAACAGCCGCCGCGAGCACGCCATCGCCGAAACCCGCCGCGACCGCGGCGGCCGTAAAAAAGCAGGCGTCAAGCGACGGCTGCGGCGCAACCAAGAGCAAGTGGCAACATGTCCAGTGCGAACAGTTCAATAGCTCGGCACCCGGCGACGAGTACTTCGGACGGATGAAGATGAGCTACCTCGGCATCGACAACACGTACAAAGATGGTACGGTAAGCGCCGGAGACTACACGACCGATCAACACCTGATCGCGAAACTGGATTTCGCGACGGAAGCGCTTCGCAAGTGGGCGGCCAAGTACCCCAACGACCCGCAGCTCGCGCGTTCGTACTTCCTCGCAGTACTGGTCTTGCGGAAAGTTTACACGCAGCAGGAGCAAGAGCTGACGTGGCAGTTCATGCAACTGCTGGTTCAGAAGTACCCCAACACCTATTTTGGCAAGACGATGAAATCGCAGATCGCCTCCGGCGGATTCACCGAGCACTGGTTCGCCCTCGCGCAGATCTGCCCGACGCCGCTCCCCAAGGGCGTCCACCCCGAGAACACGCCGGTCGCTTCGCCGACCCCCTCGCCCGCACCGGGCCACCCCGCGGTCGCGTTGATCGTACCGCCATGCGTGGAGCCGTCGCCCGAGGCAAGCGAATATCCATCGATGTCGGCGTTCCCCACGCCCACGTCCTCGCCCACACCTAAACCCTTCACGTATCAACAGCCGTAACCCGCCAGTACCCTCGCCGCTACACCGCCGCGAAAACCGTATCCGCGACGGAGCAATATCCCGGCTAAACCAAAGCGAACTCACCTAAATCATGGCTCCCCACGATAACGAAGAAGGTCTCCGCCAGCGGCGGAGACCTTCTTACGTTATCCGGTCCGAAGACTAGATTTTCAGGCCGATGCCTGCGTACGGCCCACTCTCTGAGAAGCCGACCGGCGCGGCATTGAGATTCCAGCCACGGTCGCCCAGGAAGCCCGCCTCTATGAAGAGCGGGAAGCTGGGGAACGTGTAGGATACGCCGATGTCGTACTTGAGGACGTTGTATCCGACCTGGTACGTGCATCCGGGACCGGTGGGATTTCCGCAAGACAGCGGGTTGCTGCTGTAGTTGCCGTTGACGTTGAAGAAGTAGTACGCGCTACCGTAGAACGAGAATACGCGATCGAGATCGGGCAGTTTTTCGAGCCCGACGCCGATGTTGGATTCGCGCGGATAGCCGTAGTTGTTTCCACGCCAGAGGTATGCGGCAGCGAGGTAGATGCGCGGCTTGAGGATGCGAAGCCCCAGACGCGTATCGAACGAGTAGTCTTGGCCGTGGAACGCCGGAACCGACGCCTGGCCGAGACCGCCGATCGTGGTCACGTAGCAGCCCGGATCGCCGGTGCCGCCGCAGGCATGCTGCCAGTTGTATTGGCGATAGTCGACCGCGACCATGAACGGGAGGTTCGCAACCGGGATCTCGATCGCGCCGTGGAGACGGTACGAGAACCCGCCGCTGTTGTTGTCGCTATGCGAGCCGTTAACGAACTCGTTGTACACCGTCGGTGAGATGATGTAGTCGCCCGCCACGTAGAAGTCGTAGTAAGGAGCGGGCGTCGGTGTCGGCGGCGGCGGCGGGGGCGGAGGCGGCGGTGGCGGAGCCGGTGACGGCGGCGGCGTCGCAGGAATGTACCGTACGACGACGAGCCGGCGATCCGGAACCCACAGCACGTATGCGCCCATACCTTCCGAAATGACACGGACCGGTACGAGAACGGCGCCTTGATAGATCATCGGCGGAACGTCCAGCGGACGCGATTCGCCGTTGATGATGACTTCCGGCTTACCGACGGTCACTTTGACCTCGGCGCCGGGTTTACTGACCGTCGCAGTCTTCGTGCCCGCGTCGTACGAAACGGTTGCGCCCATCTGCTCGAACATCGAGCGTAATGGGATCAAGAGCGTTCCGCCTCTCACCAGCGCCGCGAGAACGCGGCCCTGCTTGAGAACGTCGGGCTTGGTGTAGACGTGATGGTCATTGTAGAGAATCGGGTACTGACCCGACGGCGGCGAACCAAAATTCGCCGGCGGAGCAGGGTTCGCGGCCTGGTCTTGCGCGATCGCGTTGGTTCCAATGTTGCCATGCGATGCGCCAGGCTGGGCCGCGACCGCGTTGAGCCCTAGACCCGCTACCATAAGCGCGGCCAGGACCCCAGTGCTCAGTCGCTTCAATGTGTCCTCCTAGCTGTTGTGAGAACTAAGCCTTCGACCGCCCTGGGGGCGGCCTAAGGCACGTTCCGTTCACCTTCGGGGACTGCCGATTGGCTCCCCTGCAGTGGGAGGCCGATTACCTGCAGGTTTTCGCCTCTTCAGGCGAGCTTTTCCCGCAGTTTTGCGAGGAACTTGCCCTTTTCGATGATGTACCGTTCGTGGCTTCCTTCGGCCACGGCTTCCTGCTCGTCGAAGACCTGGACCGCGAAGCTTACGCGCGGCCCGTCGAGCATCACGACCTCGACTTCGGTCCGGACGATGAACCCGACCGGGACCGGCTTGCGATGCTCGAGATCGATGTGCGTACCGAGGGTTATCTGCCCGGCGGTCAAGATCGGCTCAATGCAGTGGATAGCCGCACTTTCGACCAGCTGGACGAGCATCGACGTGGAAAGTACGTCGACGCCCTTGTTACCGGCCTTCTCAGCCGTCATCCATTCCTCGACGCGGCTCTGTAGGCTATACGAGCGGCCGATGTCGAGTTTCGCGCTCATTGCCTGGGGGAGATACGCCTTGCAGCCTATTACCTCATGCCGAGGTTAGACGATAGGTTACCTCGCCCGTTGAATCAAAAGCCACCGGGCGCCGTATATCAGACCATGAAGGACCGGATGAGGATACAGATGCTCAGAACGATGCTCGTCGCGCTGGCGGCGACGGTCGCGCTATCCGCGTGCGGGAAGAAGCCCGCGATGGGGGCCCCGCCGCTTTCGGTGGACGCGTCCCCGGCAACGCGCCAAAACATTGCCACGTACGTAACGCTCGACGGACAGATTGCGCCGCTGAACCAGTCGACGCTTGCTTTCCAACAGAGCGGCACCATCACGAAGATCAACGTGAACATCGGCGACATGGTCCACAAGGGCCAGCTGCTGGCAACGATCGACCCCTCGACCTTACGGGCTCAGCTCTCGCAGGCCCAAGCCCAAGCGGCTCAGGCCGCGGCGTCGGCGCAGGGCGCCGTCGTCGGCTACCCCGTGCAGACCCAGACCAATGCCGCAGCCGTCCAAACCGCGAAGGCGTCCCTGCAGAACGCCCAGCTCGTGTACAATCAGAACAAGCAACTCTACAAACAGGGCTACGTTTCGGAGACGCAGCTGCAGCAGTCTCAGGCCAACTTCGTCCAGGCGCAGCAGACCTACGACAACGCGGTGGTCGGGCTGCGAAACAATGCGGTCAGCTACCAGAACGTGAAGTCGCAGCAGGCCTCTGCACAGGCGGCTTCGGCCCAGGCCCACGTGCTGGGCACCCAACTGTCGCAGACCTACCTTTATTCACCCTACGATGCGGTCGTCGCGAACCGCCTGCTCGATCCCGGCGCCTATGCATCACCCTCGCAGCCGGTCCTGCAGGTCGCGCGGATCGATCGCGTCTGGATCAACGTCAACGTTCCGGACGAATACCTCTCCTACGTGCACTCGGGCAATACCGTTACCTTTTCGTCTTCTTCGCTTCCGGGGCACAGCTTCACGGGCCCCATTGAGACGGTCAACGCGGTGCCGACCTCCGGAACCCTTTCCTACTTGGCCCGGCTCGAACTGCAAAATCCGGGCTATGTCCTGCGCGGCGGCATGCTGGTGACGGTCAGAGTCACGAAACAGAAGGCCTCCAACGCAATCGTCGTCCCGCGCGGCGCCGTCGCCCAGACTCCAACGGGGAGCAGCATCGTGTACATCGTTTCCAACGGCAAGGCGCAGGCCGTGCCGGTCAAAGTCGGCGTCGAGACCGATACGCTCTCCCAGATCATCGCACCGCAGGTCACGGCGGGTACGATGGTCATCACGACCCGGCCCGACGCTTTAAAGGATGGCAGCGCAGTCGCGGTCGCCAACGGCCCCGCGCCCGCCAACTCGAACCCAGGCGCGGTGCACTGAGCGTGAAGCAAGGAAGGTTTCGCGCGCGAGTGCTGGCCGCCGCACTCGGGCTGGGCGGTCTTGTGACCGGCGTGGCCCTTGCCCAGAACGTTCCCAACTCGGGACAGATCGAGGGCGTGCCCGGCATCGTCATGCCGTCACCACTTCCCGAGCCGACGATAAGCGGCAGCCCAATTCCGTACCCGGCGTACGGCACGCCGGCCCCCGACGTCGAAAGGCTGGCGCCCAAGAAAGGCGTCCCGCAGACAATCACGCTTACCGACGCCGTTCGCATCGGCGTCGCGCTTTCACCCACCTTCGCCAACGAGAATGCGCAGTGGGTCGCGATTCACGCTAAGTACACCTCCGAACGCCAGGCGCTCTTCCCCGCTGTCAGCGCGAACGCCCAAATGGGCAAAGAGTTCAGCAACGGCACGACGAGCTCGGGCGGCGGCACGACGACGCCGTTGCCGAGCATCGGCCCAAGTCCGGCCGCCGTGTTCGGCCTCGGGCAAGCCGCACCGGTTTCACACGCGACCGTCGTCAACGAATCAGCGTCGATCACGATCACCCAGCTGATTTTCGACGGCGGCCGGACGATCGCGGCGATCCGCTCGGCGAAAGAGGCCGATGTTGCGGGTCGCGGTACGCTCTTGCGCGACCTCCAAACGCTCGAGTTGAACGTCGCTACGGCGTATTACGCCGTGCTGGAAGATAATGCGACGGTTGCCGCGGACGCACAACTCGTTAAGGAGTTCGAGGTCAACGAAGCCTCGGTCGCGGCACAAATTCGCAACGGCGCGGCAGCCCGGTCCGACATCGCAGCGGCGCAGTTCCAGACCGCGCAGGCGAAAGGGAACCTGGTAACCGCTCAAGGCACGGCAATCGGCGCGCAAGCGACCTTCGCGACCACACTTGGACTCGACGCCGACGCGATGGTCCTACCCAAGCCGCTCTCCGCGCAGCCGAACGCACCGAATCCGTCGTACACGGTCTCGTTGAAGCGGGCGTTGATCATGCGGCCGGACTACATTTCCGCGGCGTACAACGTTTTTTCGGCGAGAGATAACCTGCGCTACGCAAAGCTGGCCCGCTTTCCAATACTCTCCGCGGCGGCCAGCGACGGGGTAACGCGCCAGTTTATCGACTGCTTTTCCACGACCCAAACTAATCAGAATGGAAACGTCGTGCCGTTCTCGGTCTGCCCGGGCCAGGGCAGCTGGACCAACGACAAAACGATCGGCTTGCAGGTTTCGATCCCGATCTACGATCAAGGCCAGACGAATTATAATGTCGCGGTCGCGGCCTCGCAGCTCGATCAGGCAATCGCGAACCTCAACTTAACGAGGCTGTCGGTCGAGTCGAACGTTCGCTCGGCCCTGGCGACCTTGATTTCATCGCGGGCATCCTTCGTGCAGGCGCGTTCGGAGCTAACCTCGGCGCAGGTTTCGCTCGATGCGACGCAGGCGCAGTACAAAGTCGGCGCGACGACGATTCTCAACGTCGTCACTGCCGAAGCAAACCTGACGACGGCGCAGTCGGGGTACATCACCGCGCTGTACGGCGTCTATACGGCCGAAGAGAATTATTTATATGCGATGGGCATGAGCGACGTCCAACTGTAGAGACATTCCAGCTACTATTTCCGATCCCGTAAACTCGGCGATCCTCGCAGTCTCAGAGGATCGCCTTTCCGGTTTTCAGGCCGACCCGTTCGGCGAGATCGCATCCCGCAGCGGCCTTCCGGTCGAGACCGTCATCGAGCGAATAGCCGCGATGCTCGAGGCGGGTACGATCCGCCGCGTCCGGCAGACGATGCTCGCGACGAGCCTCGCGCGCGGTGCGCTCTGCGCGTGGGAGGTGGTGCCGGCGAAGCTCGATGCGGCCTTCGACTACATGTTCAGGGAGGATCCCTTCTCCGGCCACGTCGTGATCCGTACGACCGACGCCGTGTCGGTGGGCAGCAGCTACCGGTTGTGGACGACGCTCAAAGTTCCGCAGGGCTACTCGCTGGCCAAGCATGCGGAGTGGCTGCGCGGCCAAGTCGGCGCCGAACGCGTGAAGCTCATGCCGGCGAAGATGCTCTTTGCGCTCGGCGTGGGGCACGTTCGCCGGCGCGGACTCGAACCGGGTGCACGCGCCGACGAGCCGGCAAAACCTCTCGACACCGCGCTCGTCGAGCTCTCAGATCTGCAGTGGCGCGTCCTGATCGCGCTCAAGCGAGAGTTTCGCGTCGACGAGATCGTGCGCGACCTGTGGAGCGCTCGGGCCGGCGAAGCCGGTGTCGACCTCCAAACATTCCTGGAGATCGCACGGGAACTGCAGGCGCGAGGCGTCGTCGGACGCTTTTCGACCTTCCTCGAGCACGTCAAGGCGACGGCCGGAAACGAACGTGCGACGCGCTACAACGCGCTCTTCCACTGGGCCGTTCCGCGCGGGTTGGAGGTCCGGGCAGGCTGCGAGGTCGGGCGTCACTACGTGATCACCCACGGCTATTGGCGCGAAGGCGGCCCGGAGTTTCACGACGTCAACGTGATGGCGGTCGCGCACGGCATGGAGAAGCCGGTCGTCCTGGCGCACAAGGCGGCCATCGACGAACACCTGCGCGAGGCGGGTATCCCGTTTTCCTACACCAACGTCTTCTGGGGCGGCCGCAGCGAGATCAAACCATCGGAGATTGCGCCCAGCGCCTATCGCGATTTTTGCAAGCGACACGGGATCGACCCCGAAACGATGCAAACCGGGCCGGACGAAGAAAGGGCGTCAGCATGAACTTGAGGGCCGTTTGCATGCTCGCGGCGATAGCCGTCACGGGACTCGCCGGATGCACCAAGGTTGCCAACGAGGGCGGCGGCGCGGGCGGCAACGGCTGGACGCAGCCGGGCGTGCTGCGCTGGACCGAGTTCAGCGATCCCAAGAATCTCAATCCCGCGCTCAACTCGGGTTCGCCGACACTGGACCTTTCGATGTTCATCTACTCGTGGACGATCCGCTACGACCAGAACGCGCATCCGTTCCCCGACGCGCTGCGCGAGATTCCGACGATCGCCAACGGCGACGTCAGCAAAGACGGCCTGACGCTCAAGTACAAGCTGCGCCCGAACATCAAGTGGCAAGACGGCGTCGCGCTGACCTGCAACGACCTGAAATTTAGCTGGCAAGTCGTGATGAACACCCACAACAACGTCATCACCACCGACGGCTTCAAAGATATCGGCAGCATCGACTGCAGCGATCCCAGCGTCGCCATTATCCATATGAAGCGGCTCTACGCGCCTTTCTTGCAGCAGCTGTGGAGCGTGAACGGCAACATGCCGATTCTCCCCGAACACATTCTGGCGAAATACAACGACGACAAGGGCTCGTTCAATACGGCGCCCTACAACGCGCTGCCGATCGGCAGCGGGCCGTTCAAAGTCGTCGCCTGGCATCGCGGGCAAGACGTCGAGATGGTGGCGAACCCCGATTTCTATCTCGGTGCGCCCAAGCTCAAGCGGGTCGTCTACAAGATCCTGCCCGACGAGAACACCGCGGTGACGCAGCTGCAGACGCACGAGCTCGATCTGCTCGCGCTGGGCACCGGGCTAAAGTGGCCCGAGTATTCGGCCCTCGCGGCCGATCCGCGCAACGGTCTGGTTGCCGAGCGCGTCGACGCGTTTTCTTGGTCGCACGTCGACTTCAACCTCAAGCACCCGATCGTTTCCGATTTGCAAATACGCCGGGCGATCGCGTACGCCACCGATCGCGCGGAGATCATCAACAAGGTGCAGCACGGCTCGGGAATTCCGGCGGATACCGATCAACAGCCGCACTACTCGTGGGCGGTTACGACCGACGTTACCCACTATCCGTTCGATCCGGCGAAGGCAAAGGCGTTGCTCGATGCCCAGGGGTGGAAGGTAGGGCCGGACGGGATCCGCGTCAAGAACGGCCAGCG
The DNA here is from genome assembly GCA_036489315.1 of Candidatus Cybelea sp. NCBI lineage: Bacteria > Bacillati > Vulcanimicrobiota > Vulcanimicrobiia > Vulcanimicrobiales > Vulcanimicrobiaceae > Candidatus Cybelea > Candidatus Cybelea sp. The sequence goes on along the minus strand of DASXFZ010000010.1, from coordinate 118,840 downwards.
GCTCGAGTTTACTTTAAGCACGCAGACCGAATCTTCCAGCGGCAAAGCAACGCAGACGGTGCTCCAGCGGCAGTGGCGCGACGTCGGCATCCAAGCCGACGTTAAAAACTATCCGAGCAGCCAGTTCTTCGACAACTCGACCAACGGTATTCTCCAAGGCGGGCACTACGACGTGGCGCTTTTCGGCTGGCTCGGCGCCGCCGATCCCGACGACAGCGCGATCTATTCCGGTGATAACCTCGCGCCCAAGGGTCAGAACGCGATGCTTTGGAATAATCCTGCGGCGACGGCAGCGATGAACGACGCGCTCAAGACGGTCGATCAAGCGCGGCGCAAGCGAGACTACATCATCGTACAGCAGCAGCTGACGCGCGACGTTCCCACGATCATCCTCTACTTCAATCGCATTCCGTACGTCTACAACAAAGACCTCAAGGGCTTCCAACCTTCTCCCGTCATCTCGGCGTTTTGGGACCCCTGGAACTACTCGATCTAGGACTTGCTAAGAGGAGCTCAGCGAACATGAATCTGCGGTTTCTTTACGTCGCGGCGTTAGCCGGCGCAGTGGCGGGCCTATGCGCCTGCACGAAGACGGGGGGCGCCGCCGCCGGCGGGCGGGCAAACTCCTGGACGCAGCCGCACGTGTTGCGGTATGCCGATGCCGGAGACGTCAACACGCTGAACCCGCATCTGGGGCAGTTCACCGCCATCGGTTACTTGTCGTCGATGACGCAAGCGTACCTCGTCAAATGGGACGAGCATAACCGGCCGTATCCCGAACTCGCGACGGAGATCCCGACGCAGGCCAACGGCGGCGTGAGCAAAGACGGGCTGACGATCACCTATCACATCCGTAAGGGCGTGAAGTGGTCGGACGGGGCGCCGTTCGACGCCGATGACGTCGTCTTCTCGACCAAGGTCGTGCTCAATCCGGCCAACAACGAAGTCGGGCGCCTCGGCTGGGATCAGATCACGAAGACCGACGAGCCCGACAAATACACCGTCGTCTACCATATGAAGAAACCGTACTCGCCGTTCGTAGAAACCTTCTTTTCGACGGCGGGCGCGAACCCGGACATCCTGCCCAAGCACCTGCTCGCGCAATATCCCAACATCAACCACGTAGCCTACAACTCGCTCCCGATTGGAATTGGGCCCTTCAAGTACGAACGCTGGGACCGCGCCCAGCAGATCGTACTGGTTCCCAATCCGCTTTACTGGCGCGGGCAGCCCAAGCTCAAAGAGATCATCTACAAGATCGTTCCCGATCGTAACACCGTGCTGGCGCAGCTCGAGGCCAAGGAGATCGACATGTGGGATCTCGTGCCGGGAGCCTATCTCTCGCGCGTGCAGGCGATCCCCGGCGTCTCAGTCCTCCGTCAGCCGAGTTATTTCTTCAATCACCTCGATTTCAACACGACGCGCGCGACGGTGGGCGATCCGATCGTTCGTCAGGCGCTGCGCATGGCGATCGACCGGCGGACGCTGATCGATAAGGTCGGACGCGGCGTGGGCATCCTCCAGGACGTGACCACGCCGAAGACGGCGCCGTACTACGTCTCTTCAATCCCGCCGGTTCCATTCGATATCGCCAAGGCCAATGGGCTGCTCGATAAGGACGGGTGGGTGCGCGGCTCCGATGGAATCCGCCAGAAGAATGGAGCGAAGCTCATGCTCGAGTTTGCAACGACGGCGGGTGCGCCCGACGCCGACGAACAGATCGAGCTGATTCGATCGACTTGGAAGCAGATCGGCGTCGATATCACTGTGCGGCACTATCCGCCGGCGCTGATGTTCGCTCCGCTCCAGTCAGGCGGCATCGTCTACTCCAACAAGTGGGACGTGATCATCTTCGCGTGGCTCAACGACGCGATCGGCGACATGTCGCCGCTGTACTCGTGCCACTCGATCCCGCCCAACGGGCAGAACAACCTGCACTGGTGCAACCAGCGCGCGCAGGGAGCGATGGACGGGCTATTTCGGCACTTCGACCAGACGCAGCGTAACGCCGACGTGCTGACCGTCGAACAAGAACTGGTGAAGGACGTGCCCACGGTCGTGACGTCGCTGCGCGAGGATATCTTCGCCTACAACAGCGACCTGAAGAACTTCCATCCAAATGCGATTACGCCGTTCGATAACGTCATGGACCTCGATATATAGCGTAAGCTAAAAGCCCGCAGCCGAGCAGCGGGAGCGTTCGCAAAAAGGCCCAGAGGGGCGCGACCGCCAGCAGCCCGTTTACGCGCTGCTCGGCGAGCCAGACGGCCGCGGCACTGGCCCCGCGGGAGGCGTGAAAAAGGCCGAGCGTGTCGGGCCAGACGGGCGCGGGATGGTGGACGGCGAGCGACGCGGCTACTGCGAAAAGCACGGCGATCGGCAGAATCGCGCGCGTAGCCCGAGGCTCGCCGGCCGGAGCCAGTGCGGCAAAGGCCGCGGCCGCTGCCAACCCGAGCAGGGCGCTCTGTCCGACCCCTGACGGACGCTGCGCGAGGCCGAGCCAGTCGATGCAGACCAGCAGCGTTCCGATAAAACCCACGACGCGCGCCGCGCCGCGCGCTGCGCGCGCGCAGGCCAGAGCGGCGACGTAGGCGACGAGCAGGTCGTGCTCGTGCACGAAGGCCGCGGCAAACGGTACGAGCGCGGAGCAGCCGGCAAATCGCGCGAAGGGCTCGCGCACGCGCAGCACGAGCGCGACACCCGCCGCCACGGCCACGATTGCGACGCCGACACCGAGCGCCCACGCTGCGCTGCGCGGCATGCCGAAGCCGTACGCAACGGCCGCCGGGGTGATCTGAATTGCAACGAAGCGTTCTGCCGTGCCGTGCGCGAGCGCCGCGCTCGCATAGTGCAGCGGCCACGCTAGGCCGAACGCGAGCGCACCCAGTCCATAAGTGACGAGCGCGCCGCCGGCGATCGCGAGAAGCGCGCGGACTCGGCCCAACTGCGAAGCGAGGCCGAGCGCGAGATTGGGCTGCGCGAACGCAACGACCGCTGCCGCCGCCGCGGCGAGGAGCGAGCGGTCGACGACGATGACGAAGAGCGTCGCCGCGACGAACGCCGGCAGCGCGATCTGCCCGAGCGCGATGTCGCTGGTGATCGGCCCGAAGGCGATCGCGAGCGCCGCCGCGGCGAGAAACGGCGCCGGCGTGATGCGTTCGCGAATTCCGTAAAGCGCGCCGAGGATCAGCGCCAGCAAGGCGATCGTCAGAAGCGTTAACCAGAGCGCGGCGGCGGCGGCGTACGGCAGGCGCGCCAACGGACGCCACAAGAGCAGCGTTGCCGGCGGACCGATGAAGGGAAGCAGTTCGTCTCGCCGGCGATCGACGCCCGCAACGCTGCTTTCGGCCTTCCAGATGCGGCGCGAATAGGGATCGGCTCCGGCGTTCGCGGTGACGCCCGCGGACCAATACGCCTCGAAATCGCGCGCGAGCGGACCGCCCGTCGCGGCTGGGCGCGCCGCGGCCAGTGCGATTGCTATCGCCGCGTACGCAAGTGCGAGAAAGCGGAGCGCTACCAAATCGGACCGGCGGAGCCGGGGGTTGCGATCGCGTGAGCTTGCGCCATGACGACCAGCAGCCCCAGGAGTGTTGCGAGATACCAGACGCTGACGCGTCCGCGCGCAGCGAAGGTCATGCGTGCGGCCCGCGGGTCGACGTGACCGCGCCACGCGGCGATCATCGCGGGGAGTCCGAGCGCGCCGATGATTACGATGAAGAGCAGCGGAATGTGCCAAAGGATCGCCAGCGCGATGAAGACCGCGAAACCGACGATCCAGAGCGGCGGCCAGAGCGCGCCGATGACTCGTCCGCCGTCGAACGGCGGCGTTGGAATCATGTTGAAGAGGTTCAAAAACGCGGAGAGATCGGCGCACGCGTACCAAAAGCGATCGTGCGTCGCGGCGCCGATTGCGTAGCAAACCGCCGCGAGCCCGAGCCCGGTGAGCGGGCCGGCCAATGCAATGTACGCGTCGTGCTCGAGATCCTCGGGCGGAGTGCCGGCCGTAAAGGCGCCGAGCAGCGGGACGAAGGCCGGCAGACGTGCCGGCAGTCCGTATGCGCGAAAGGCGAAGTAATGGCCGAGTTCGTGCGCGAGCAGCAGCAGCATGATCACGATCGCGAACTTCCAGCCGAAGACGACGATGTAGATCCACAGCGAGAGCAGAAATGTCCAGCTGATCGCAAAGAACTTCGCGCCCAACAACAGCAGAAATTTAAATTTCAGGACGAAGGCGAGCAGCGCGGCGGCCAGAGCGCCGATGCCGCCTTGGGCGCGCTTGCGAACTGGTTTGGGCCCTTCTTCGGGCGCTCCCGAGGGTGAGGGCGGGGGCAGGTATTCCACGCTGCATTCTTCAACCGCGCCTCGTGGCGACCATCGTCATCGTCGGCGGAGGATTCGCGGGGGTCGCCGTCGCGCGGCGCCTCGAGCGTCGCTTGAGGGCTGGGGAGGCTGAAATTCTGCTGATCAGCCGGGAGAACTACTCGCTCTTTACGCCGATGCTGCCGGAGGTTACCTCGGGTGAACTCGAGGTGCGCCATGTCGTGACGCCGATTCGCACCCAGCTGCGCCGCACGCAGTTCATTCTGGCGGACGTGGATGGGTTCGACATCGAGCGGCGGACCGTGACGTATCACCACGTGCTCACCGGCGAGGCACACGTCGCGCACTACGATCAGCTCGTGCTCGCGCTCGGCTCTTCGACGTCGACGTTCGGGCTGCCGGGCATTGCCGAGTACACCTGGGCGCTCAAAACGCTCGACGACGCCGACGCCCTGCGCAATCATCTCGTGATGCTGCTCGAGCTGGCCGACACGATCGACGACCGCGCGCTGCGCGTGCGGCTGCTGACGATGGTGGTCGTCGGCGGCGGATTCACGGGGGTCGAGGCGGCGGGCGAAATCAACGAACTCTTTCGCAGCGTCCTGCGCTTCTATAAGCGCCTGAGCTTCGATGAGGTAAAGATGATCCTGGTCGAGGCCGGCCCGGTGCTGCTGCCCGGGCTGCCCGCGAAGATGGGCCGCTACTCGCGCCGCATCTTGCAGCGGCGAGGCGTCGAAGTCGTTCTCGGCGACGGCGTAGCGAGAGCGGACGAACACGGACTGACGCTGCAGAGCGGGCGGCAGATTGAGAGCGAGACAATCGTGTGGAGTGCCGGCGTAAAGCCTTCACCGTCGATCGCAAAGACCTCGCTGCCGGCGACCAAACGGGGCGCAGTCGAGACCGGCAGAGACATGCGCGTGGTTTCGAGCGATAGAATCTGGGCGCTCGGCGACTGCGCTGCAATTCCCGACGGCCACGGCGGCCTCTTTCCGATGACGGCGCAGCACGCGATCCGGGAAGGCCCCTGGCTTGCCGACAATATCGTGGCCGCGCTGCGGGGAAAAGCGGCGAAACCGTTCAATTATCGGTCGCTCGGCATGATGGCGGCTCTCGGCGGACGCAAGGCGGTCGCGCAGCTTCCCGGCGACTTCGTCATAACGGGTTTTCTGGCGTGGTTCTTTTGGCGGACGTACTACCTGCTGCGCCTTCCCGGCCTCGATCGAAAGCTGCGCGTCGCCTTCGACTGGACGCTCGAACTGCTCTTTCCGCGCGATACCGCGGAACTGCGCTTCGGCGAGCGCGAAGGCCGCGAGCGGCGCGAAGAGATACCCCGGCTGCCGTAGAACGCCTGAATTATGCTGCACGAGCCGATCGAGCGCCTGATTCGGGATCCAAAAGAGTTTACGCGAGACGTCGCGTTCCCGGCCGCAGGCGAGATCCGTATCTACGACGAGACGTTGCGCGACGGCGAGCAGATGCCCGGCGTCTGTTACACGCCGCCGCAGAAGCTGGAAATCGCCAAAGAACTCGCCGGCATCGGCGTGCATATCATGAGCGTGGGTTTTCCGGCGGCATCCGCGGGCGACCGGCGGACGCTGCAGCTCGTGATGGAGGCGAAGCGGCGCGGCGAGCTGGGCGACGCGGAGATCGTCGTCATGTGCCGCAGCAATCGTAACGATATCGACGTCACGGTCGCCACGCTGCGCGATGTCGGCGTCGAGCCGCGAGAAGTAACGTTCTTCATCTTTACCAGCGGCAGCGATCTTCACCTGAAGTATAAGATCGGCAAGACGCTGCTTCGCTACGAAGGACGCGACGAAACGAACTGGCAAGATCTTCCGCTCTCGTTTTTTCGCGAGGCGAACATTCATCTGCAATGCGATGCGATCCGGCACGCGCGTGAGTGCGGGGTCGAACGCATCGAGTTCGGCGCTGAAGACGGCAGCCGCGGCGACGTCGACTACTTCATCGAGTATTTCAAAGCGGGCCTGGCCGCGGGCGGAACGCGCCCGGCGTGGCCGGACACCGTCGGCACGCTGACACCCGAGGCAACGCGCTGGTATTGCTCGCGAATCGTGGCGGGTCTGCCGGCCGGCCTGCCGATCGTCGCTCACCTCCACAACGATTACGGCTTGGGTACGATCAACGCGATCACCGCGGTCTCGAGCGGCTTCAAGGTCGTCTCGGTCACCGCCAACGGCTACGGCGAACGCGCCGGCAACGTCAAACTGCACGAGTTCGTCGTCGCGCTGCGCGTGCTCTACGGCATCGAGCTGCCCGGCTTCAGATACAATAAGCTGCGCGAGCTGGCGCGCTTCATGGAGCGCATGAGCGGCATTCCGCTGCAGCAGCACGAGCCGATCGTCGGCACGAAAGTCTTCGCGCACGAGTCTGGCATCCACACGCAGGCGATGCTAATCGACCACCGCATGTACGAGGCCGTTCCCAAGGAGCTTGTCGGTGGACGCATCGACTGGGTTTTCGGCAAGCACACCGGCGCCGCGCTCGTCGAGGATACCCTTCGCCGCCACGCCGATCGCCTCGCGCAGGCCGGCGTCGAGGCGAGCTCAGAGCTGGCGCATCGCGTGACCGACGAGGTCAAACGCCTGCGCGAAGAGCGCGCCGCCTCGAGCAAGAGCGAGGAGACGATCGAGCTCTACGAGGTTGCGATGCGCCGCCTGTCGCTGAGCGAGGATGACGTCGTCGATATCGCGATCGCGCTAGGCACCCCCGCGAAGGCTTCGTAAGCTGCCGCTGCCATTCTGTGGGCGGCGCGCGCGTAAGTGACGAGATTCCGCGGGGTCTGCGAGACCGACCTGCGAGACTTAACGGAAAAGGGCCACGGTTCCAAGAATCAGACTTCATGAAAAGCGCGACGATTGTAACAATCGCGATACTGTGTGCGCTGTGCGCTCCCTGCCGCGCGTCGTCACTGCCGCCCATCGATTCGACGCTGCTTCCAATGAGCTCCGTGTTGGATCTGACAGCGGTCCGTTCGTATTTCCCAGCGGTCACGCGCTTAGCACAGACCGGCGCCGGCACGACCGCTCAAAGTAATTCGACATCAACGCGCAGCGTTTTCTACGAGAACGGCAGCGGATCGAAGCGAGTGACGATCAGCGTCGATCGTTACGGGAGCGCGGCCGACGCGGCCTCGGCCTACGCTGTGGCGCTAAAGAAGAGCGAGGAGGTTCCAGGCTTCAAGTCAATCAAGGTGCCGAACCTCGGGCGGCGGACGTTTGGGGGAATCGTCACGATGAAGGGGGAGACCCACATCGGGCTCGGTGCGTTATCGGGAAACCTCGTCGTTGGGGCGACGCTGGCAGGCTTCGATACATCTTCGGCAACCGTTTCAAAACTCGTATCGATGAGCCGGGCCGAGGTCGCGCTGCTCAACCCTTGATTAGCTCGAAGCGGTTGCCGAGCTGAATGGTTCGCGGGTGCCTTGCGTCAGTGTTGTGCCCAGGACCAGGCGGACATGAGCCAGCCCTTCGCCGTTTTCGCGAGCACGACGGTAAAGACCGAACCCGTTTCCTTGACCGGTTTGCCCTTCATGTTGTAGCGCAACGACGCGGGCACGACGACGTAGGCGCGATCGCCGGTGACGTCGACGTGCCACGGTGCTCCAAGAAGGACCGTTTCGTTGCTAATGTCGCTGCTCTTGTTCGCCGCCGCCAGCGCGGCGGCCCAGTCGTTGCAGGCATTCTCTCCCGACCAGCTGTGCGGCGGAAAGTCGTCGATGACGGAGGCCGGCGAGGTGCAGAGCGCGGCGAAGCCTTTGAGATCGCCACGATTGAACGCCATGATGGCCTTGGTGACGGTCGCCATCGCGTCGGTCGAAGCGGAGGCAACGCACGGCCGCGGCGCCACCAAAAACGCAACGGCGGCAAACGAAACCGCGGCGGTCAGCTTGTAGAACTTCATGCGTGCTCCTTCGGGAAGCGACGCCTGACGCCTGGCCGAGGCCTTACGCTTGCGCCCCGAGGCGCCAGGTCGCAACAAATGCTTTGAAGACGACCGGAAACAAATCGTCGGTGAAACGCACGCTGCGCGCACCGGTCCGCTCGAAGCCGGGGATCGTAGCAACGAGATGCGCTTGTGCCGCCGTGACGAACGTAACGTCGAGAGCGATCGGCGGCTCGAAGCGAAAGGCCCGCGCGCCGGCGCTTTCACGCACGACCGATTCGGCCGCAGCGGCGATCGCGCGCACGGCCGCGGCGGGCGTCATCGAGTCGGCGGCAAAGTTTCCGATCGATTCCTTAATCACGACGCCGCGCACCCACGGCATTTGCGCGCGAACGCCTTCGACCGTCGTGCGATCCCCGGTCACCAGCAGGACCGGCACGCCGTAGTAGCCGAGAAGCCCGGCATTGATCGTGGCTTCGCTGCAGCGCATGCCGTTGAGTCGGGCCTCGTAGATCACCGAAGGCGTATAGGTATGGCAAAGAACCGCATCGGCGTCGCCGGCGGCTCCGTGGTAACCGATGAAAAACGCGCCGTCGAAGCCGGCGCCGGCATCCTGCACCATCGAAAAGGGCTTGCGATTGCCGAAGATCACCCGCACGTCGTCGGGCAGCTCGTCGAGCAGCAGGTTGCGCATCGGGCCGTGCGAGTCGTTGACGAGCAGCTCGCCCGCACCCCCGGCGCGCGCGCCTTCGATCGCGGCGCGAACCTCGGCCGTATAGAGCCGGCGATAAATCTCGTATTCGGGATGGGGCGTGCGCGCGTCGACCTGCTGCCAAGCGCAGACGCCCGCGACGCCTTCCATGTCGCTCGAAATATACAGCTTCACGCGGGTGCGTCGGCGGCCGCTGCGATGCGCGTCGCGGCGAGAAAGGCGCGCTGAATCGTCGGATAGTCGTTGCTGGTGAAGCGGACCGCACGCCCGCCGATGCGATCGAAGCCCGGGAGCAGCTCGATGAAGTCGGCGTGCTCGACCTCGGCGGTCTCGATCGTAAGCTCGAAGGGCGATGCGAACGTGAACGGTTTTGCATTTTCGATGCGGCCGATCGCCTCGCGCGCGCCGGCGCGAATCGCGGCCTGGGCCGCCGGCGGCGTCAGCGTGTTGACCGCTGAGTACCCAATGGCGTCCTTGACGGGGACGCCGACGGCCCAGGGCATCACCGCAAGGGTCTCCTCGACGATCGTGCGATCGCCGGTGATCAGCACGACCGGGACGCCGTAGCTGCCGGCCAGCGCCGCGTTCATCAGCGCCTCGCTGCAGTGCGTTCCGTTCACGCTAACGGAGTAGACACTCGTCGACGTCGTGTGCGCCAGCGTAGCGGCGTCACCGGCCTTCGCGTGGTAGCCGGTGAAGAAGACCGCTGCGGCGCCGTGCCCGATGCCTTCCATCATACTCCACGGCTTGGGCGCGCCCGAGATTATCCGCAGATCGTCGTCGCCGGGAAGCTCTTCGATCAGCAGGTTGCGCATCGACCAGTGCGAGTCGTTGACCCGGATTTTGCGCGCGCCGGCTTCCCGGGCGCCCTCGATTGCGGCGCGCACCTCGCGCGTCATGTAGCGGCGAAAGATCGGGTACTCATGGGTATCGCTGGGATCGCACTGCTGCCACGAGCTGACGCCCGCGGTGCCTTCCATGTCGCAGGAGATATAGATCGTCATTGGCGCAGTGCGTCACGTGCCTGTTCGAGGCCCGTCTGAGCGGCGACGTTGTGCGGGTTAGCGCGCAGCGCGCGCTCGTAAAAGGGAATCGCCTGCTCGAAGTGGTTCGAGGCCAGGTACATGTCGGCGAGCTGGGTGAGCGCAACGTCGTCGTTGGGATGCGCGGCGATGCGGGCGCGCAGGGTGCGCAGCTGCGCGACGACCGGTGCCGGCGGCCCGCCTTCGACGGCGTTCTGCGAGCCCTGCGGCTGCATCTGTCCCGCGCTCTGCGATTTGACGGCCTTGCCGAAGACCGACCCGGAGACACCGAATCCATCGGCGACGAGGTATGCCATGAGGCAGAGAAAGATTGCAGCGATTCCGACGACGATCGGCACGTACATCCGAGGGGGAAGTCCACGGGGCGCACTGGGCTGCACGAAGAGTCGGTTGGACGCATCGCGAAAAACTCTTGCGTGCTCCCCTCCGAAGCCGACCTGCAGCTCACCTTTGCGCGCTTGAACTATCGGTACTTCAATGGCGAAGTCCCGGACTGCCGGATCCGCTACAACGAACGCTTCTCAAACTCCGCCGGGCGCATCAGCTACACGGCGCCCCCGCTGTTCATCGAGCTTTCGCCCAAACACTTCCGCAACAAGCCCGAAGCGCTGGAGGAGACGCTGCTGCACGAGATGGTGCACGCCTGGTGCTTCGCAAAGTTCAAGGAGACGGGGCACGGCGCGCGTTTCAAGCGCAAACTGCGCGAATGCGGCCTGTCCTCGATCTACCACGACCTGGGCAACGTCCGTCCGCTGCGAGAATCCGGCAAGCGCTACGTCCTGCGCTGCGAGGTTTGCGGCTTTGAGGCGCTGCGCCGGAGCCACCCGAGCAAGCCGTCGAGCTGCGGGAGGTGCAACAAACGTCGCTTCGATCCGCGCTACCCGCTGACGATCTACGAAATCGTCGAGATGAAAGAGGCGGGAACGACGCTCGAACTGCGCAAAGCCGCACGGAAAGGCCGCGGCTGACGCCGAAAGTTTCCGTTGCCATGACGACAAAAATCGCAAACGGAGAGGCCAGCCGCATCGAAAGCGACTCCATGGGAACGATCGCCGTTCCCGCCGACAAGTATTACGGCGCGCAATCCGCGCGCTCGCTCGTGCATTTCGACATTGGGGAGGCCTCGTGGCCGCGCGACGTCATGCCGCGAGAAGTCGTTCGCGCGATGGCGCTGCTGAAAAAATCGGCAGCACTCGTGAACCACGCTCTCGGCAAGCTCGACGACGAGCGAACGAGGTTGATCGCGGCAGCATCCGACGAGGTGATCGCGGGAAAACTCGACGCGCACTTTCCGCTGCGCGTCTGGCAGACCGGCTCCGGAACGCAGACCAACATGAACGTCAACGAGGTGATCTCGAATCGCGCGATCGAGCTCGCGGGCGGCGAGATGGGATCGAAGAAGCCCGTGCACCCGAACGATCACGTCAACATGTCGCAGTCGTCGAACGACACGTTCCCCACCGCGATGCACGTGGCCGGGGCGCAGGGAATGTCGCAGATGCTGCCCGCGGTGCAGGCCCTGCGCGACGCGCTGCACGCCAAGGCTCGCGAGTGGTCGCAGATCGTCAAGGTCGGGCGCACGCACCTGCAGGACGCTACGCCGGTAACGCTGGGCCAAGAATTCTCCGGCTACGTCACGCAGCTCGACCGGGCGATCCGCGCCTGCAAAGAGGCGCTCGATCCGCTCTACGATCTCGGGATCGGCGGTACGGCCGTCGGCACCGGCCTTAACGCGCATCCCGAGTTCGGCGAGCGCGTGGCGGCGAAGATCGCCGAGCTGACCGGACTCCCGTTCCGCTCGCACCCAAATAAGTTCACGGCGCTGGCCTCGCACGACGACTTCGTTTTCGCCTCCGGCGCGCTGAAGATGTTGGCCGCCGCGCTGATGAAGATCGCCAACGACATTCGCTGGCTCTCCTCCGGGCCGCGCGCCGGAATTGGCGAACTGATCCTGCCGGAGAACGAACCCGGCAGCTCGATCATGCCGGGCAAAGTGAACCCCACGCAGTCCGAAGCGATGACGATGGTCTGCGTGCAAGTGTACGGCAACGATCTCGCGGTGAGCTTCGGCGCCTCGCAGGGGAACTTCGAACTCAACGTCTTCAACCCGGTGATGATCTACAACTTCCTGCACTCGACGACGCTGCTGCGCGACGCCTGTACGATGTTCCGCGAACACGCCGTCGAAGGACTGCAAGCCAACGAAGAGCAGATCAAGAAGTATCTCGACGAATCGCTGATGGTCGTCACCGCGCTTTCGCCGCAAATTGGCTACGATCGCGCCGCCGAGATCGCGAAGAAGGCGCACCACGAAAAGACGACGCTGAAGAAGGCGGCGCTTTCGCTCGGGCACGTTACCGAAGAAGAGTACGACCGGATCGTCGTTCCCAAGGAGATGACCTCACCGCGCTAGCTCGTTAGAGCTGCCGCCAGATCAGCGTTAGTGCCGCCGTAACCAGCGCGACGGCGACGACGATCAGCAGCTGCGGCGATTTCAGGCGCAGCGAGAGACGCGCTCCTACCGGCCCGCCCAGCAGTCCGCCCGCAACCAGCGGAATGACGTCGCGCCCGACGATGTCGTGCTGAGCGATATGGACCACCAGGCCGACGGGTGACGTGAGCAGGATCGCAAAGTGCGAGGTCGCGCTAATCGCGTGCGCGGGTAACTCGGAGAAATAGAGAAACGTCGGCACCAAAACGATGCCGCCGCCGAGCCCGAAGAGGCTGGAAAAGATGCCGACGACGAATCCCAAGCCGAGGGCGGCGCGGTAGGACATGCCTTTGATCGCGGAGACGCGATGGTGCTCGGGACGTCCCGCAATTCTCCGCTCCGCGTTCCAGAACATATCGATCGCGACGCCGACGAGCAGGATTGCGAGAATCGTATCGAAGAGGCGCGCCGAGATATGAACCGACGCGATCGCGCCCAGGATGCTGCCCGGTAAACCGCCGGCGGCGATCAGCCATCCGATCTTGAGGTGAACCCTCCGCTGCAGCAGATACGTAAAGGCGCCGCTGGCGCTATTGGCGACGATGAGCACGAGCGAGGTGCCGGCGGCGTCGGCCGGCGCGAACCCCAAAAAGAGACGGAGGATCGGAACGAGGACGAACCCTCCGCCCAGGCCAACCATCGAGCCGAACGTGCTGGCTAAGAACGCCGCACCGAAGAGCTCGAGGGAAAAGCGCAGGTCGTCGGGCCGCTAGCTCGAGCGGCCGATGTAGCGACGGTCGCGCGTGTCGATGCGAATGACGTCTCCGGCCTCGACGAAGAGTGGGACGTTGACCGTCGCGCCGGTTTCCAGCTTGGCGGGCTTGGTAGCGTTCTGCGCGGTATCGCCCTTGAAGCCCGGGTCGGTTTCGACGATCTTCAACTCGACGTGCGCCGGAAGGTCGACGCCGATTGGGGATGATTCGTGAAACTGCATGTCCACGACCATGCCGTCCTTCAAAAAGTCGGCCGGGTCGCCGATCAGGTCGCGCTGCAGCGTGACGTTCTCGAAATTCTCTTGATCCATGAAGTGATAGCCGTCGGCATCGTTGTAGAGCATCTGCATCTGCCGGTTGTCGACGACGGCGCGTTCGAGCTTTTCGCCCGCGCGAAAGGTACGTTCCAGCGTCGTGCCGGTTTTAACGTTCTTCAAGCGGGTCCGAACGAAAGCGGAGCCCTTGCCGGGCTTGACGTGGAGGAACTCGATGACGGTCCACAGCTGGCCGTCCACGCTGATCGTGACGCCGTTGCGAAGATCGTTTGACGAAATCATTGCCTAGGGCTTGGAAAACCGAATCGCGCCTTCCTTTCCCGCACGCAAGCGTTCGATGTTTTCCCGATGCTTCCAAAGGATGAGAAGCGCGGCGAAGACGCCGTAGGCCGTCTCCGGAAGGGAGCGGCTGAAGAACCACAGCGCAAAGGGCGCCAGGATGCTGCCCAGCATCGAACCGACCGATGAGTAACGCGTGATCGCCGCACCGGCGAGCCAGCCGCCGACCGCGACGAGCCCGGCCGGCCACGAGAGCGCGAAGATCGCACCAAAGGAGGTCGCCACCCCCTTACCTCCCCGAAAGCGCAGCCAGGGAGAGTAGCAGTGCCCTAAGACCGCTCCGGCCGCGACGAGTGAGGCAAGAATCTCCTGCCCGGGGGGCAGCGGGTCGAAATCCAAGTGCCCGCGGAAGAGCCAGAGCGCAAACAGCGTCGGAGCGAATCCTTTGAGTGCGTCGAGGAGCAGCACGGCAACGGCGCCGCCCGTCCCGAGGGTGCGCAACGCGTTCATCGCGCCGATGTTGCCGGAGCCCTGCGCGCGGATGTCGGTCCGGAAATACGCCTTCCCGATCAAGTAGCCGAACGGAATCGAGCCGATCAAAAAAGCACCGATAAACGTCGCGATCGCAACCGCGATCAGGATCGCCAGCAGCCCGTAGGCGGCCGAATCCGAGAGGCCGATATCGCTCATGCGGGGATCTCGGCGCGCTCGCGCCGAGCCCGGAACTCCAGCGTCAGCGGAACGCCTTCGAAATCGAAGTTCGAGCGCAAAGTGTTTTCGAGAAAACGCTTGTAGTGCGTCTGCACCAAGTCGGGATCGTTGCAGTGAAAGAGGAAGAGCGGCGGATGCGTCCCCGGCTGCGACGCGTAGTAGATGCGCAGCGCCTTTCCCGAGGAGATCGCGGGAGGATGGGCGAGCACCGCGTCGCGGATCAACGCGTTGAGCTGCGGCGTCGGCACGCGGCGGTCGAGATTCGCGGCGACCTTGTCGACGACCGGCATCAGGGAGCCCAGGCGGCGCTGGGTCTTCGCCGAGAGAAACGTTACGGGTGCGAAGGCTGCAAACGGCAGCGCTTCGTGGACGGCGCCGGTCAAATCGCTGCGGCTGTAGTCGCCGCTCTGCTCGCGCACGAGATCCCACTTGTTACCGACGACGATCAGACCTTTGCGCTCCTCGATCGCGATGCCGGCCAAGCGCCGCTCCTGCGCCTGGATGCCGACCATCGCATCGAAGACCAGCAGCGCGATGTCGCAGCGCGCGATCGCGTTGAGCGAACGCAGCGCCGCATAGTATTCGATCGCACCGTGTGCCTTCGGTTTGCGGTGCACGCCGGCGGTATCGACGAGCCGAAAGGGCCGTTCGTGCCAAAAGAACCGCGTATCGATCGCATCGCGCGTCGTTCCCGGAGTCTGCGAGACCAGCGTGCGCTCCTCGCCGAGCAGCGCATTGACGAGCGAACTCTTCCCGACGTTCGGCCGCCCGATTACCGCAAGCGCGAGTTCGCCGTCGTACGACGGCGAGGCTGGCTGTTCGGGTAAGAGCTCGACGATCCGGTCGAGCAAGTCGCCCGTGCCCTCTCCGTGAATCGCCGAGACAGCGACCGGTTCGCCGAAGCCCAGCCGCGAGAACTCTGCATAAACCGAAGCCGAAGCGTTGTCGGACTCGGCTTTATTGGCAACGAGGACGAGCGGACGGCGCTTGCGGCGCAGGATCGCCGCGACGTCCTCGTCGAGCGGATGGAGCCCGGTCTGCGCGTCGACGACCATCAGCACGACGTCGGCCTCCTCGGCCGCCGCCTCGGCTTGACGGCGAGTCGCATCGGCGAGTTCGGCCCCGTGCGCGACGTCGGCACCTGGATCGATGCCGGCCGTATCGACCAAGCTGAAGACGCGTGCCCGCCAATCGCACAGCGCGTAGAGCCGGTCGCGCGTCACGCCGGGAGTGTCCTCGACGATCGCCAAGCGGCGGCCGATGAGCCGGTTGAAGAGCGCGCTCTTTCCGACGTTCGGACGGCCGACGATTGCAACGGTAGCTGGGGCAAGCACGGCAGTTTCCTTTCTGACCGAGGGCGAACGAGACCCACGTGCCCAGGATCTATATCGAGACCTTCGGCTGCCAGATGAATGAGGCCGACTCTCGCCACATCGCCGAACGCGCCGTCGCCGCCGGCTACAGCGTCGCGACCGCGCCGGAGCAGGCCAACGTCGTCGTTCTCAACACCTGCACGGTTCGCGATAACGCCGAACGCCGTGCGTACGGGCGCATGAATCATCTCAACGCGCTCAAGCGTGTCGACCCGAACCTGCGGCTGGTGGTCACCGGATGTTTGGCCGAGCAGGACCGCGACCGAATGAAGCGGCTTGCCCCGCACGTCGACGCGATCTTCGGTACCCGGGAGCTGAGCGAGCTCGGCGATCAGCTGGCTGCCTGGCAACCGAGTTTCGACGACGTCGATTTCAGCGACGATCGCGTCTTACTCGCGCCGCTCGGCGGCACGGCCGACGGCGTCACGGGCGCGTACACGCATCTGCGCGCGCAGGTGACGGTGCAGCGCGGCTGCTCGTACTACTGCACGTTCTGCATCGTTCCGCACGTGCGTGGCCGCTTCGACCATCGGCCGGCCTCCGATATCATCGATGAGACGCGCGGCCGCGTCGCGCAGGGCGCGCGCGAGATCGTGCTCGTCGGGCAAACGGTCAACGCGTGGAAGGATCCGGCGACGGGCGAGGACTTCGGCGACCTCTGCCGCCGGCTCGTCGAAGTGACCGGCATCGAGCGGCTGAGCTTCATCTCGCCGCACCCCAAAGACTTCACCGAGAAAATACTCGACGACCTGGCCGCGATACCGCAGCTCAATCCGCGGATTCATCTGCCGCTGCAATCGGGCAGCAACGCGATGCTGCGGCGAATGAACCGCAAGTATACGCTGGAGCGTTTCGACGAGATCGTCGCGGGCATCCGCCGGCGCGTGCCGGAGTGCGCGATAACGACCGACCTTATCGTCGGTTTTCCCGGCGAGAGCGAGGACGATTTCGCCGCGACCCTCGCGTACGTGAAAGGCGGCGTCTTTGCCAACGCGTTCACCTTCATCTACTCGATTCGGCGCGGAACGCCGGCAGCACACTGGCCGCAGGTGCCAAAAGAGATCGCGCTCGAACGTTTTGGGCGGCTGCTGGAAGCACAAAACGACGTCACCCGTGCTTATCACGAACGCCGCACCGGCACGACGGTGCGCGCGCTGATCGTCGGCGATTCGAAGAAAGACGCCAATAAGGTGACCGCCAAAGCGCTCGATAACGTCACGATCGTCGCGCCCAAACCAGCGGATTACCCGTACGAAGGGACGCCGTGGCTCGACGTTGTCGTCGAAAGCGCGCACGTGTGGGGCTGCGCTGGCTCAATCGCCGGACGCGCGGCGCGCTGGAGCGATCCCGCGCTGCCCGTGAGGCGCCCAGTGCTCGACCTGGTGGCGACGCCGAGGTGATTTCAAACGCCTTGAGTACGAAGGGCCGCCTGCGCTGATCAAGTATTCACCGATGCTCGAGCAGTACTTCGGGATGAAAGCGAGGCATCCGGAAGCGATCCTGCTCTCCCGCGTCGGGGACTTCTACGAAGCCTACGGTGAAGACGCGGAGACGATCGCCCGAGCGCTGCAGATCGCGCTCACGAGCAAAGAGGCCGGTGCAGGCCAGCGCGTCGCGATGGCGGGCGTGCCGCATCACGCCCTGAGCGGCTATCTAGCAAAGCTCGTGCAGCAGCGCTTCATCGTCGCGCTCGCGGAGCAGCTCGAGGTGCCGCAGCCGAACCGGCTGGTGCGCCGCGACGTCGTTCGTCTCGTGACGCCCGGGACGCTGATCGAAGAGCAGCTGCTCGACGGCAAGCAGAACAACTATCTTGCCGCGGTTGCGATTGCGGGGGAAACGTTTGCGATCGCCTATGCGGATGTTTCGACGAGCTACTCGGCGGCGACCGCGATCGCGGGCGAGAACGCGTACGACGAACTGCTCGCCGAGCTGGCGCGGATCGCGCCGGCCGAGATTCTGGCGGATGTTCCCGGCGAGATGCGCGTTGCGATCGCGGCTGCGGTGGAGAGCGCCGGCGCGCGGCTGGCTACGCCCGGAATCGGCCTCGTCGAGGTGCGCGAGCGTTCGAGTTTCCCGGGTTTTTCGCTCGAAGAGTCGCATGCGATCCATCGCGCGCTCGACGCGCTCCGAGGCTTCGTCAAGCGCACGGGCGTCAGCAACGGGCAACGCAGCCTCGGCGAGCCGGAGCTCTATCGGAGTCAGGAGTTTCTCGTCCTCGATCCCGCCACGCGAAAGCACCTCGAGCTGACGCGCGCGCAGGGCGCCAACCCGCGCGCGACGCTGCTGGCAACGCTCGACCTCTGCGCGACCTCGATGGGATCGCGCATGCTGACCCGCTGGATTCTCGCGCCGCTGATCGAAGCCGCCACGATCGCGCAGCGTCAAGCGGCGGTCGCGGCGCTCGTCGAGCAGCACTCGCGGCGCGAATCGATGCGGGAGATCCTGCGCGGGGTCTTCGATCTCGAACGCATCGCGCAAAAAGTCCGCTGCCGGCGCGCGACGCCACGCGACCTGGCGTCGCTGCGGCGAACCCTCGAGATGATCGGGCCCCTGCGCGGTGCGGCGGTTGCGCCGATCGAACCACTGCTGGCGAGCGTGGAGGACTTTGCCGAGTTGCGGCGCGATCTTGAGCTCACGCTCGTCGACGAGCCGCCCGCGCAGATCGGTGACGGGGGCGTGGTGCGGCCTGAGGCCGATCCCGAGCTTGCCGAGTGCGTCGCGCTGCGTTCCGACGCCCGCTCGCGACTCTCCGCACTCGAACAGCGGGAGCGGGAACGCACCGGCATCAAGGGCCTCAAGGTCAAGTATGCGAGTACGTTCGGCTACGCGATCGAACTCGCGAAGAGTTACGCCGGCTCCGTACCCCCGGACTACGTTCGAAAGCAGACGCTGACGACCGGCGAGCGCTACATCACGCCGGAGCTCAAGGAACTGGAGCTTGCGATTTCGACCGCGCAAACGCGCCAAGAGCGGCTCGAGCGGCAGCTCTTCGACGCGCTCGTCGAGCGTGTTGCGGCGGCCGCGGACGCGCTTTCGTGCGCCGCGTCTGCGATCGCGCAGGTAGACGCGCTCGTCGCGCTGGCCCAGTGCGCCGCCGAGCGAGGGTACGTGCGGCCGGCCTTCGTCGAAGAGAGTGTCGTCGCGATCGAAGAGGGGCGTCATCCGGTGATGGAGATGCTCCTGAGCGCGAGCTTCGTTCCCAACGATCTGCAGCTGCGCGTCGACGAGCATCGCTTCATCTTGCTTACCGGGCCGAACATGGGCGGCAAGTCGACCTACTTGCGTCAAGCCGGCCTCCTGACCATCATGGCGCAGATCGGTTCGTTCGTTCCCGCCAAGCGCATGAAGCTCGGTGCCGTCGACCGGATCTTTACGCGTATCGGGGCCGGCGACGACCTCGCCTCGGGGCAGTCAACCTTTTACATGGAAATGGCCGAGGCGGCGAACATCCTGCGGCGCAGCACGTCGCGCTCGCTGCTGCTGATCGACGAGGTGGGGCGCGGCACGGGGACGCTCGACGGCCTAGCGATCGCGCAAGCGATTTGCGAATTCTTGCTGGGCTTGGAGAACCAGGCGCCGCTGGCCCTCTTTGCGACCCACTTCCACGAGTTGTGCTCGCTTGCCGATCATTGGAGCGTCGTCGCGAACTATCACATAACCGCGGTGGAAAACACCGCGCGCGGTGGAGCGCCGGTCTTCTCGCATCGCGTCCAGCCCGGAAGCTCCTCGCGCTCGTTCGGCATCGAAGTTGCGCGCATGGCCGGCTTGCCGGATGCAGTGATCGAGCGCGCCGCGGAGATCGCCGACGCACTCTCCGGCGACCCCGATATCGAGACACGCGTGCCGTTGCGCAAGCGGATGCCCAAGCGTCCCGCCCCCGAACGGCAACTGACCTTTTTGTGACGCGCGCGCTCGAAGCGCTAACTTCCTAGCGATGGAAAGATCGACTGCGCGGTCGAGATAACCGTTAGAATACCGACGACGATCGCGGTCGTCCAGGCGATGACGTTGAAGAGCGGGCCGTTCGTCCATTTGCCCATTAGCTTCTTGTTGTTGATCAGTAAGAGCATTAAGACCAGGACGATCGGCAGCAGCATGCCGTTGAGCACCTGCGAGTAGAAGATGATCGCCACCAGCGGCGCGCCGGGAACGATCACGGTGCCGGCGCCGATGATGATCAGCACGAGGTAGAAGCTGTAGAAGATCGGCGCTTCAAAAAAGCGGTGGTCGACTCCGCGCTCGAAGCCGAAGGCCTCGCAGACGTAATATGCGGTCGATAGCGGGAGGATCGAGGCCGTGAAGACGGCCGCGTTGAGCAAGCCGAGGGCGAAGAGCAATGCGGCGAATTTGCCGGCGAGCGGGGTTAGGGCTACGGCGACGTCGCCGACGTCCTTGATCGCGAGCGGATGTACTGCATGAAGATTATGGACGAAGATCGTGGCCGCGCACGAGACGATGATGAAGTAGGCGATGACGTCGGTCCAGATCCCACCCACGACGACATCGAGGCGCGAGTAGGCGTAGTCGTCCTCGCGTACGCCTTTATCGACGACGGCTGCTTGGATGTAGAACTGCATCCAGGGCGAGATCGTCGTGCCGATGATCGCGATGGTCATCAGCAGGTAGGCTTTCGAAGCGACAAAGTGCGGAAAGATGCTCTGGTGGAGGACGTCGCCCCAGTTCGGGTGCACGACGAACGCGCTGACGATGTATGCGATGTAGACGAAGCAAAAGGCGAAGAAGACGCGTTCGATCACCTTGGCCGAGCCGCGGGTCACGGTGAGAAAAACGAAGATCGCGGCGCCGGCGACCAGCGCGATTTTGAATGCCTCGGCATTGACGATGTGAAGGTAGCCGCCGAGGATCGGCGCGGAGGAGGCAACGCCGGCGAACTCGGCGGCCGTGTTGCCGATGTCGCCGAGTACGAAGAGCAGCAGGCACCAAAAAGTCACCTTGACGCCGAAGTTCTCGCGTATTAGATCGGCAAGGCCTTTGCCGGTCACGGCGCCCATGCGCGCACACATCTCCTGAACGACGACGAGTGCAATTGTCACCGGTACGAGCAGCCAGAGCAAGGAGTACCCGAACTGTGCTCCGGCGGACGAGTAGGTGAAGATGCCGCCGACGTCGTTGTCGGCATTCGCCGTGATCAGACCCGGCCCAACGACGGAGAAGAACATGATCAGCGTTCGCCACAGGGTCGGACGGCGGGCGGGCGCGACGGTGGTATCGCGAGCCGGCGAGTGAGTCATTCGACCAGCGAGCGCCTGTAGCGCAGAACCTTCGGTAGTTTTCTCATGGCACTTCCTCCTATTTAGCTCATGCGTGCTGCCCCGGGACGAGCGGACGCAGCGTTAAGCAAGCGGCTTTTCGAGAGCCGCCGGCGAGATCGATTAGTTGGTCCGTCATCCATGGCGAGGCCTCACCCCCTTTCCAAAATAAAAAACTGCCGCTGCTCCTCGCAGGCCGACAGTTCGAGAAACCTCACGCGGACAGGCCGCGCAATCTCCCTCAGTGTCGAGCTTTAGCACTGCACAACCTAGACCTTCGACAGCATCGTCACCTCGGACTCGTCACTCTGAGCTTGTCCTGAGCTTGTCCTGAGCTTGTCGAAGGACGGCCGCATTAGATTCCGCCTTGATTCGGCGGGATCTGGTTACCCGTTGGGGTCTCTCGACCTTTCCGGGCAGCGGCATCTCTTCGTGCAGACGCCTCACCTAACGAGGAATCCTTAACCAGGATACTCGCGACCTGCCCTTTGTCAACCCATGAGTGCGGCGGCGTCGACGCGAAACTCGGAGCGTGGCAACGATACGCGAGCTCGATTCGCTGACGATCGGTCAGATCGCGGCGGGCGAGATCATCGAGCGCCCGGCCTCGGTCGTCAAGGAGCTTGTCGAGAATGCGATCGATGCGGAGGCGTCGCGCGTCCTGGTCAATATCGAGCGCGGCGGGCTCGATCTCATCGAAGTCGTCGACGACGGCTTGGGCATCGCCGCGGATCAGCTGCCCCTCGCAATTGCTCGCCATGCGACAAGCAAGCTGCGCGCCGCAACCGAATTAGAATCCATCGCGACGCTCGGATTTCGCGGCGAGGGCTTAGCCTCGATCGCCGCGGTCTCGGAGCTGGAGCTGCTCTCGCGCGAAACCGCGGCGCCGATCGGCGCGCGCGTGGAGGCGGCGGGCGAGCACGTCGGACCGGTCGAGCCGGCGGCAGCGCCGGCCGGCACCCGCGTACGCCTACGGTCCCTCTTCGAGCGCGTTCCGGTGCGGCGCGAGTACCTTCGCAGCCCGAGCAGCGAGTTCAACCGCATCTCGTCGTGGCTCTCGAGCTTCGCGCTGGCCTACCCGCAGACGACCTTCACGCTGCGACACGACGGGAAAGACGTCTGGGTAATGCCGGCGAGCCCGGAGCCGCTCGAGCGGCTCGCTATGGTCTTCGGAGCGCAGAACGCAAAGACGCTGCTGCCGCTGCGCGCCGAATCGGCGCGAATGCTCGACGGCGAGCTGCGCGGCTTCGTCAGCGCTCCGGGGCACGACCGCCCGGACCGGAAGATGCAGCTGCTCTTCGTCAACGGACGGCTGGTGCGCAGCGCGCCCGTCGCGGGCGCGTGGACGAGCGGCTACAGCACCTTCACGATGATCGGCCGACACCCGTACGGCGTGCTCTTCCTCGACCTGCCGCCGGATCACGTCGATCCCAACGTGCATCCGGCCAAAGCCGACGTACGCCTGCGCTATGCGTCTCAAGTTTTCGATGCCGCACGCAGTGCGATCGGCGCGACGCTGCGCGAGCACGCACGGGTACGATTCGCGCAGCAGACCGCGAGTGCCCCGGAGGGCGGCTTTGCGAACGCGGGGCTTTTGGGGACGGGGATTTCGTTGTTCGCCCGGCCGGTAGACGGCGCCGAGCCCGGCGGCGGAAGCGGACTCGCGGTGCTCGCACAGCTCCACCGCACATTCATCCTCTGCAGCGACGGCGAGAGTCTGCTGCTGGTCGACCAGCACGCCGCGCACGAGCGCATCGCTTACGAAACGATCGTCGCTGCGGCCGCAGAGCGCCGCGCTAATCAGCCGCTGCTCGTGCCGCAGATCGTCGAACTGGACCCGGTCCAGAGCGCCGCGCTGGACCGCGTTGCGGAAACGCTGCACGAAGGCGGCCTGGAGATCGAGGCCTTCGGCGAACGCACGTACCGCATCGTCGCGACGCCGGGCGGCTACTCGTCGCGGGCATTCGATCTCGCCGGATTCCTCGACGACTTGAGCGAGGAACCCAAGCAGCGCGACGTGCGCGAGCGCGTCTGGGCGTCGCTGGCGTGCCACAGCGTAACGGTCGCGGGGGAACGCCTCGATCCGGCGGAGATGACGGTGCTCGTCGAGCGCCTGCAGGCGTGCGCGAATCCCATGCACTGTCCGCACGGGCGTCCGACGATGCTGCGCTTGGGACCCGACGAGCTCGCCCGCATGTTCAAGCGTGTCTGACGGCGTTCTGATACTCGCCGGCGCAACGGGGAGCGGAAAGAGCGAGATCGCCGTGAAGCTGGCGCGAGCGTTTAACGCGGAGATCGTCGGCGCCGATTCGCGCCAGATCTATCGAGGTATGCCGATCGGCACTGCGGCGCCCTCAGCGGCGCAGATGGCCCAGGTGCCGCATCATCTCGTCGGCTTTCTCGATCCGCACGAGCGCTATTCGGCGGCGCGGTTTACGCAGGACGCGTGCGATGCGATTGGCGATATCCTGCGGCGCGGAAAGCGCGCGATCGTCACCGGCGGAACCGGATTCTACTTGCGCGCGCTTTGCGGCGGCGTGGAGCTGGCGCCGCAGTACGACGACGCGCTGCGCGGTCGCCTCGCGCGCGAAGCGCTGCTGCATCCGCCGGATTTTCTCTTCGAATGGCTCGTGCAGCGCGATCCCAAACGCGCCGGCGCGATCCATCCGGGCGATACCTATCGAGTGCTTCGGGCGCTCGAAGTAGCGCTCGCCGGAGGATCGGCCGCGCGAGCGGGCGAGCTGCAAACGCTGGCCGGCGATGGAAAGCGGTGGACGCTCGTCTTCCTCGACGTGCCGCTGAAGGAGCTCGACCGGCGTATCGCGGAGCGCACCGCGAGGATGCTGTCTAGCGGCTTTGTCGACGAGGCGGAGCGCGTCGGCGAGGCCGCGGTGGCAGCCAGCGCGGTCGGTTACCCGGCGGCCTTTGCGTACCTGCGCGGCTGGAGCACGCTCGAAGAGCTGCGCGCCTCACTCGAACGTTCGACGCGGCAATACGCGCGCCGCCAGCGCACGTGGTTTCGCCGCGAGCCGGCCACGATCTGGTGCACGCCCGAGTCGCTCGCGACGATAGTACGGGAAAAACTGAAGTGGCGTGCAAATTGAGGCGCGATGCGCATGGCGGTTACGAAGATGCACGGCGCGCGGAACGACTTCGTCGTTGTCGATCGCCGCAGGGAGAAGGACGGCAATCTGCCGTCGTTTGCGCGTTGGGCCTGCGATCGCCACGCCGGCATCGGCGCGGACGGCGTGATTGCGATCGAGTCCTCGAGCCTAGCCGACGCGCGCATGCGGATCTTCAACGCGGATGGAAGCGAGGCCGAGATGTGCGGCAACGGTATCCGCTGTGCGGCGCGCTGGCTCGACGAGGCCGAAGCACGAGAGGGCTTTACCTTCGAGACGGACGCGGGCTCGATCGCCACGCAGATCGTCTCGCGCGGCCTCGAGTATGCGGTGCGCGTCGCGATGGGGCGCCCGCGAATCGATGACGTCTTCCTCGGATCACTCGGAAGCGGGTCGTTCGTCGAGCTCGGTAATCCTCACGTCGTCGTCTTTCGCCACGGCGTCGACGACCTGGATCTCGAGATCGCCGGGCCGCAGCTGCAGCGCGACCCGGCCTTTCCAAACGGAACGAACGTCCACGTGGCCGCGCGCAACGAAGAAGGATTGCTGAACGTTCGCCACTGGGAGCGTGGCGTCGGCCTGACGATGGCGTGCGGAACGGGCGCGGTCGCGTGTGCGGCCGCCGCGATCAGAAACGGGATAACAGCCTCGCCGGTCGAGCTGCTCGTTCCGGGGGGACGGCTCGTCGTCGAGTGGAACGGCAGCGGGATCGCATATCTCACCGGTCCGGCGGTTCGCGTTTTTGATACGGAAGTTGACATCGGGCATGAGATCGCACCATGAGCGCGCTGAGACGGGGCTCGTCTCGTGCGATGCAAAAGGCCGGATTTCGTTCGACTACGCATGCTCGCCGCTCGCCGACGGCGGCCTCGTTCGCGAACCCCTTCCCGCCGAGCTGATTGCCGAACCGCCGGGCGCGCAGCGGTACTTTCTCCCGGCGCGCTCGCCGCTGACGACGATCGGTCCGATCGCCGGAAGCAACGCATTCGCCGTTGCGCTGCCGGCAGGCTATACGCGCCTGCTGGTTCCGGCCTACGCCGCGCAGCGCGGCGCGCCGTCCCTGCCGCTCTTCGGCTACACGTTCGCGTGCGCGGTCGACGATCGAACCTTCGTTGCGGCGATGAAGACCGACGAGAGCGACGACTGGCGGCCGCGAAGCTACAAACGCGGCGAACTCGAACGGCTGATCGAGGACCGCCTTCGCGCGCAGCCGGATAACCGCGTGCTGGCGCAGGTCGCGCTCTGCTCGCGCGACTACGCGTGTTTTACCGCGCAGAACGTCTTTCTCGAGCGGGGCGAAGCGGCTCTGCCGGTTTCACCGAAGTGCAACGCGCGCTGCATCGGATGCATCTCGGAGCAAGACGACGCCGCCGGGGTGCCGTCGCCGCAGGCGCGGATCGCCGACGAGGTCGCGGCCGCCGAGCTTGCGGACGTCGCGACGCATCACTTGGAGCGGGTCGACGACGGCATCGTTTCGTTCGGACAGGGCTGCGAGGGCGAGCCGCTGCTCCGCTCGATCACGCTCGCGAGCGCGATCGAGCGCATTCGCAAGAGGCGGTCGAACGGCACGATCAATCTCAACACCAACGGCAGCGCACCCGCGCCGCTGGCGCGCTGCATCGACGCGGGACTGCAAGCGGTGAGAATTAGTCTGAACTCGTTTCGGCCGAGCGTCTACGCGGCGTATTACCGGCCGTTGGGCTACACGCTCGACGACGTGTTCGCGTCGATCCGCTTGGCCGGCGAACGTAATTTACGGGTGAGCTTGAATCTGCTGACCCACCCGGGCGTCACCGACGATGCACCGGAGATCGCGGCGATGGAAGCGTTCTTGCGCGACTCGCCGGTTTCGATGGTGCAGACGCGCACTCTCAACATCGATCCCGCCGTCTACTTCGAGGCCGTCGGCCGGCCGGCGGAGCCGCTGGGAATGCGTGAGGCGATCGAGCGGATTCGCAACCTCACGCGTGTCGGCAACTTTACGCACACCCACTAGGGATTTGGGAAGCACGTAGGCCCGTGAAGCTCTGGCAAATTCTGGCGATCGTTGCGCTGGGGGTCGTCTACGGATTGTTTCAGCCCGGCCGGCTGGCATACGCATTCGGCCATGCGACCCTCTACGTCTTTCTGCCGGCACTGCTCTTCGAGGCCGCATGGAACTTGAATTTCCGTGCGATGCGACGGCAGTGGCTCCCAATCGCGATGCTCGCGGGTCCGGGCGTTTTGCTTACGGCCGGCATGGTTGCCGGCGCGCTCGCGATCGTCGGCGTACCGCTCGGCCCGGCGCTGCTTACCGGCGCGATCTTGAGTGCGACCGATCCGATCGCCGTCGTCGCGGTCTTCCGCCGGCTGCCCGTGCCGCGGACGCTGGCGACGATCGTCGAATGCGAGTCGCTCTTTAACGATGCCGTCGCCGTCGTGCTGTACCGCGCCGTGCTGGCCGGAATTGCACTGGGCGTCGCCGGTGCGGGTTCGATCGCACTTATCACCCTGCAAACGATCGCCGGTGCGGTGTGCGGCGTCGCGCTGGGGATCGCACTTGCGTTTATCGCCGCCCGCGCGTTGCAGCGAGCCGCCGGGGGCGCGGCGGTGCAAATCGCGACAACGCTTTCCTGCGCCTACGGCGCCTACTTTGCGGCCGACTATCTTCACCTCTCCGGCATCTTTGCGACCATCGCTTTCGGGATTGCGCTGCGCTATTACGAGCGCGCCTCCATCACGTTGACGATCGCCCGTGAGGTCGAGCACTTCTGGGACGTCGCCGCACTCTGCGCAAATGCGGTCGTCTTCTTTTTGGCGGGGGCAGCCTTGGAGATCAGCCGGCTCACGGCGGCACCGATCTTTACCGTCGCCGCCCTAGCGGGCGTCGCGATCGCACGCTTCGCGGTCGCTAGCCTTTTGTGCCCCGGTCCCGTACGGCGGGAATGGGTCGGCGTGGTTCGCGTCGCGGGGATGCGCGGCGCCCTCTCTCTCGCGCTCGCGCTCGCGCTGCCCGCGTCGCTTCCGTTTCGCGAAGCGATCGTCGATGCGACGTTCGCCGTTGTACTGGCGACCTTGCTCGCCGGCGGTCTCGCGCTCGACCGTGTCGTCCGGCGAGCGGCGCTGCGTCACACGCCGAGCGGATAGGCCTCCTCGCCGTGCAGTTCGACGTCGAGGCCGCGCTCCTCGGCGGTTTCGTCTACCTTTACCCGCGTCACGAGATTGATCAGCCAGAGCATCGCGTAGGTAAAGCAGAAGGCCCACGCGCTGCAGACCGCGGCCGCGGCGACCTGCTTCAAGAAGAAGGACGGGTTTCCGCGCAGCAGGCCGTCTGCGCCATTGGGATTCCAGAGCGTCGACGCAAAGACGCCGAGCAGGCAGATCCCTAAGAAGCCGCCTACGCCGTGGACGCCCCAGACGTCCAACGCGTCGTCCCAGCCGAGGCGATTCTTCAGTGTAACCGCAAAGTAGCAGACGACGCCGGCCGCGATGCCGATGATGACGGCCGTCGTCGGCGAGACATAGCCGGCGGCGGGAGTTATCGTTGCAAGGCCGGCGACGGCACCGGTGAGCAAGCCGATGAATTTCGGCTGACGTCCGCGGGCCCACTCGACCAGCAGCCACGCGATGGCGGCGAAGGATGCCGCGATATCGGTGTTGAGGAAGGCGCTGGCGGTGACCGAATCGACGCGCAGCTCCGACCCCGCATTGAAGCCGTACCAGCCGAACCAAAGCAGGCCGGTGCCCAGCGCAATCAGCGGGACGTTGTGCGGCCGGTTATCCATGACGCTGCGGCGCCCCACGTAGAGCACCGAAGCGAGGGCTGCAAAACCGGCCGAGGCGTGGACGACGATGCCGCCCGCGAAATCCAGACAGCCCCACTTCGCCAAGATGCCGTCCGGGCTCCACAGCATGTGCACGAACGGGAAGTAGACGAAGATCAGCCAGCCGGTCAAGAACCAAAAATAGGCCTTGAACGTCACGCGGTTTGCGAATGCGCCGGTGATCAGCGCCGGCGTAATGATTGCGAACATCATCTGATAGGCGATGTGCACGACCAAGGGTATGCCGGCGTCGTTTCCGGTGAACATCGTATGGAGCGTGACGCCGCGAAGCATCGCGTACGTCGCGGGATTGCCGATCAGGCCGTGCCAATCGGGCCCAAAGCTTTCGGAGTAGCCGAAGGCGAACCAAAGGACGGTCGTCCAGCCCAGCGACATGAAGCTCTGCATCATGATCGTCAAGACGTTTTTGCGCTGGACGAGGCCTCCGTAGAAAAACGCGAGCCCCGGCGTCATCAGCATGACGAGGCTCGCGCAGAGAAGCATAAAACCGGTGTTTCCGATATTGACCTGTGGGACTGCGGCGTTCATTCACATTCCTCCAGGCCGTTTTAGTTCATGAAAGAGAGACCCGCTCCTACGTAGTGCGACGTTTGGCCATTGATGGCGGTCGGCGAGAAACCGTACTCGACGTCGAACTGAACGTGGCTGCCGAAATCACGCTGATAGACGAAGTCGACGAGGCTCTTGCCGCCTACGTTCGGCCCGGCGGACGAAAAATAGGCGTATTCGGCGGATATCTGCGAGGGGCCGCCGGGCAGGGCGGCGCTGAGCTCGAGGCTCGGCAGAAAGCAAAAATAGGACTGCGCGACGCCGCCCGCGTTGAGCGCGCTAAAGGCGTTGAAGCTGAGGGTACCGGCGAGCGCAAACTCCGAGCTAAGCGTATACGCACCGTTGACGTTGCCGGTGAACTGCGCGTTCCCGGCGGAAAAGGCGCGGCTTCCGGTAGGGAACGTGACCACCCCGTTAATGCCCCAGTCCGCCTTCGAGGTGTAGCCCAGCTCGTACTTCGCGCCGAGATTGACGTCGCTGGAGCCGTCGACGCGCGGCGTTCCGAGCGACGACGTTTCGGCGCTCGGCGGCCCGAGCTCGATATCGAAGTGCGGATCTGCGGTTCCGATACGAATGAGCGACTGTGGGTAGTTTGCGCTGCTGCCACCGCCCGGTCCGATGGTCGTCGTATTCGTATAGCCGTGCTCTACGTCGAAGTGCCCGGTGCGCACCGTGCAGACGCCGGTCGTCACCGTGGGCCGGTTGACGATCGAGAGCAGCGAGCCGCACGGATCGCTGGGCCCACTCGGGGTCGATGAGGGCGCGGGGGACGGCGAGTTCGACGGCGCCGGCTGTCCAAGCGCGGTGCCGGCCGTCGCGGCGACGGAGCACGTAAGGATCGCGGCGGCAACGAGTCGTACAGAGACCATAGCGGCAAGTATACAAGGTGCGCACGGGCACCGCAAACCGTCCATTCGGATCATCCATTCGGCGGATGGCGCGAGCGGCGTCGGCCGGATATCGTAGAGGCATGCTGCTCGAGCTCGGAATCGTCGTCCTCTCGATCGTCTGCTTTGTCGCACTCGACCTCTACATTGCCGGCTGCGAAAGGGTGTAGGCCTCCATGGTGTTCGACGACGTGCTGGGCTTGATGCTGACGATTGCCGCGCTCGCCTACCTGATCTTCGCGATGCTGCGGCCGGAGAAGTTTTGAGCGGCATCGGTTGGCTCCAGGCCATCGTCTTCTTTCTCATCGTGCTCGCGGTCACCAAGCCGCTGGGTTCGTACATGGCGCGTGTCTTTAGCGGCGAGCGCACGTGGCTTTCATCCTTCTTCGCGCCGCTCGAGCGGATGATCTACCGCGCCTGCGGGATTCGCGAGGACGCCGAGATGACGTGGTATGCCTACGCGCTGTCGATGCTGTTGTTCTCGATACTCGGCTTCGCTTATCTCTGCCTACTGCTGCGGACGCAAAAGTGGCTGCCGTTCAATCCGCAGCACGTCGACAATATGACCCCGGACCTTGCATGGAACACGGCGGTCAGCTTCACGACCAACACGAACTGGCAGTTTTACTCCGGCGAGCAGGCGATGAGTTATCTTTCGCAGATGGCCGGCCTGGCGTGGCACAACTTTGTCTCCGCGGCCGCGGGTATCGCGATCGCGGTCGCCGTCGTGCGCGGGCTCGCGCGGACCTCGGTGAAGACGCTTGGAAACTTCTGGGTCGACCTCACGCGCTGCTCGCTCTACGTGCTGCTGCCGATCGCGGTCGTGTTTGGTCTTTTCCTGGTTTGGCAGGGAATGCCGCAGAACTTCCACGCCTACGCGACGCTGCACTCGATCGAAGGCTTCACGCAGACGATCACCGGCGGCCCGATGGCCTCGCAAGAGGTCATCAAGGAGCTCGGCACTAACGGCGGCGGTTTCGTCAACGCGAACTCCGCCTCACCCAACGAAAATCCGACGCCGCTCACCAACCTCGTCGAGATGCTGCTCATCTTCGCACTGGGCGCGGGCCTGACGTACATGTACGGCAAGATGGTCAAGGACACGCGCCAGGGCTGGGCGATCTTCACCGCGATGGCGATCCTATTCTTTGCGGGCTTCACGGTGGCGTACTGGGCGGAGTCGGCGGGCAACCCGATCGTTCATCAGCTCGGCGTCGCCGGCGGCAACATGGAAGGCAAGGAGTGCCGTTTCGGAACGGCCGGCTCGGCGCTCTTCGCGACCGTCACCACCGACACGTCGTGCGGCGCGGTCAACTCCATGCACGACTCCTACATGCCGCTCGGCGGCCTCATTCCGCTGGTAGACATGCAGCTTGGCGAGGTAGTCTTCGGCGGCGTCGGGAGCGGGCTCTACGGCATGATCGTCTTCGTGGTGCTGACGGTCTTCATTGCGGGCTTGATGGTCGGGCGTACGCCCGAGTATCTTGGGAAGAAGATCGAGCGACGCGAGGTGCAGTTCGCGATCCTCGCCGCGCTCGTCACGCCGGTGCTATGTCTCGTACCAACGGCGATCGCGGCGGTGCTTCCGGCCGGCCTAGCAACGCTCAACAATGCGGGGCCGCATGGCTTTTCGGAGATTCTCTACGCGTTCACCTCGACCAATGCCAATAACGGCTCGGCGTTTGCCGGGCTCGGTCCGAATCTCTTCTATAACCTGCTGACCGGCGTCAACATGATGTTCGGCCGGTTCGCGGTTGCGATTCCCGCGCTCGCGCTGGCCGGCGCGCTCGCGGGTAAGAAGGCGATACCCGAAGGCCCGGGCACCTTCACGACCCACTCGGGAATTTTCGTGGCGCTGCTCATCGGCGTGATCGTGATCGTCGGCGCGCTAACCTTTCTTCCGGCCGACTCGCTCGGCCCGGTCGTCGAGCACCTGCTCGTGCAGCAGGGGAAGACGTACTGATGCTCAGCCAGCGCCGCTTGGAACGGCGTCCGAAAGCGCTCTCGCTGTTCGATCGCGGGATCCTGACGCGCGCCCTTACCGATTCCTTCAGAAAGCTCGATCCGCGGTGGCAGGCCCGCAATCCGGTGATGTTCGTCGTCGAGGTCGGGGCCGCGGCGACGACCATTTTCTTCGTGCGCGATTTGGCGGCGCACGCGGCAATCGTCGGTTTCGACTTCGCGATCGCGGCGTGGCTGTGGTTCACGGTGCTCTTTGCGAACTTCGCCGAAGCCGTGGCCGAGGGCCGCGGCAAGGCCCAAGCCGAGGCTCTGCGCCGCACTAAATCCGGTACCTACGCGCGGCGCCTGCAGGAAGATGGCGGTCAGGAGCGCGTCCCGAGCAGCGAGCTGCGCAAGGGCGACCGCTACGTCGTCGAGGCCAACGAGGTCGTCCCGGCCGATGGCGACGTGCTCGAGGGCGCGGCGACAATCGACGAATCCGCCATTACCGGCGAGTCGGCGCCGGTAATTCGGGAGTCGGGCGGCGACCGCAGCGCGGTCACCGGCGGAACGCGCGTACTCTCCGATCGCATCGTCGTTCGCGTCACGGCGAATCCCGGCGAAAGCTTTCTCGATCGCATGATCGGACTCGTCGAAGGGGCGCAGCGGCAGAAGACGCCCAACGAAATCGCCCTCTCCATCCTGCTCGCGGGGCTGACGATCATCTTTCTGATCGCGGTCGCGACGCTGGCCCCGTTCTCGGTGTACGCCGGCCTGCATCAGAGCGTCACCGTGCTCATCGCACTGCTCGTCTGTCTGATTCCGACGACGATCGGCGGTCTGCTCTCGGCGATCGGCATTGCGGGGATGGACCGCGTGATGCAGCGCAACGTGCTCGCGATGAGCGGGCGCGCCGTAGAGGCGGCCGGCGACGTCGACACGCTGCTGCTCGACAAGACGGGAACGATCACGCTGGGAAACCGGCAGGCCGTGCAGATCGTTGCGGCGCCCGGGATCGATCCGAAGGACACGGCGCGGATCGCCTACCTATCGTCGCTCGCCGACGAGACGCCGGAAGGGCGCTCGATCGTCGCGCTCGCACAGCAGGCCGGTTCCTCGAACGGCGGGGCGCCGGTGGGCTCGACGTTCGTTCCGTTCAGCGCCTACACGCGGATGAGCGGCCTCGATCTCTCCGACGGCGTGAAGATTCGCAAAGGGGCACCGGACTCGGTGCTGGCTTGGATCGGTGAGGCGGGGGGCTCGACGACGACCGACCTGCTGCCCCAGATCGAGCAGATTGCGCGAAGCGGCGGCACGCCGCTGCTTTTGGCGCGCAACACGCTGATCATCGGCGTCATCTATCTCAAAGACATTCTCAAGCCGAACATGACGGAGCGCTTCGGCCGCTTGCGCGCGATGGGAATCCGCACGGTTATGATCACCGGCGACAACCCCCTGACTGCCGCCACGATCGCGAAGGAGGCCGGCGTCGACGACTTTCTCGCCGAGGCGACGCCCGAGACGAAGATGGATCTGATCAGGCGCGAGCAGCAGTCGGGGCGGCTCGTCGCCATGACCGGCGACGGCACGAACGACGCGCCGGCGCTGGCGCAATCGGACGTCGGCGTCGCGATGAACTCGGGGACGCAGGCGGCCAAAGAAGCGGCGAACATGGTCGACCTCGACTCGGATCCGACCAAGCTCATCGAGATCGTCGAGATCGGCAAGCAGCTGCTGATGACGCGCGGTGCGCTGACGACCTTCTCGATCGCCAACGACGTTGCGAAGTATTTTGCTATTCTTCCGGCGATGTTTGCGGTTGCCTATCCGGCGATGGCGATCCTCAACGTCATGCGGCTGACGACCCCGCAGAGCGCGATCCTTTCGGCGGTCATCTTCAATGCGCTCATCATCGTCGCGCTGATTCCGCTCGCACTGCGCGGCGTGCGGTACCAGCCCAAGGGTGCCAACCGCGTGCTGTTCGAGAACGTGGTGCTCTACGGCCTCGGCGGCATCATCGTTCCGTTCATCGGCATCAAGGCCATCGACATGATTCTCGCCGCGCTGCATCTCACGTAGGTCGAACGATGATAAAAGAACTCTCCACAGCATTGCGCGTAACGGTCATCTCGATCGTGATTTTCGGGCTGCTCTATCCGCTCGTTATGACGCTGTTAGCACAGCTGCTCTTTCCCCGTCAGGCGAACGGTTCGCTGATCTCCGTCAACGGAAAGGCCATTGGCTCGGCGATCATCGGGCAGCTCTGGACGAAGCCGCAGTACTTCCACGGGCGTCCGTCGGCGGCCGGCAAAGGCTACGACCCAACCTCAACCGGCGGCACGAATCTCGGCCCAACGTCGAAGAAACTCATCGACGCCACGAAAGCGACGATCGCCGCGCTCGAGAAAGAGAATCCCGGCGCGGCGGGCGCGCCGCCGATCGATCTAGTGACCTCGAGCGCCAGCGGAATCGATCCCGACATCAGCCCGCAAGCAGCGTACTGGGAGGCGCCGCGCGTGGCAAAGGTGCGCGGCATCAGCGTATCGTCGGTCAATTCCCTAATTGCGCAACACGTTCGGGGGCGAATCTTTGGCTTTCTCGGCGAGCCGCGCGTCAACGTCCTCGAGCTCAACCTCGCGCTCGACGGAACAAAGCCGGATTAGCTACTCTTCGCTTGCGGCGGTGCTTAGTGCTGAGTTTGCCGGGCGCAGCAAGACCAGCAACTCGTACGCGCCGGCATCGAGCAGCCGGCGCGCGAAGGACGGGCGGCCGAGCCAGCGCGGCTGGCGCTGGGTGCCGGCCAGCGCGACCGTCGTTTGCGGTACGGACCGGGCGATCTCTATGATGCGCTTTGGTACGTCGTCGGCCACTTCGTCGATCCACTCGACGTTGGTCTTACGTGCCTCCGAGCGGAGCCTCTCGACGACCTGGGGATCGATGCGTTGGCGCGGTCCGACGACGTGCGCGATCGTGAACTCGATCGCAAGGCGAGCGGCGATCCGCCCGGCGCGGGAAATCATCGGCAGATCGACTTCACGCGAGCCGATCGAAAGCAGCAGGCGATCGAACGGCGACGCGACGCGTTCGCGATGGCGCGCGCGCAGCGCCTCGCGTAGTGCCAGCTCGCGCAGCGCGAAGAGGTTCTCCGTGCGGAAGAAGTTCGCCAGCGCCGCTTCGCAGCGATCCAGCGGATAGATTTTTCCTTCGCGTAAGCGCTGGCGCAGCGTCTCCGGCGTGACGTCGATGAGGATCACCTCGTCGGCGAGTGAGAGGATGCCGTCGGGAAGCGTCTCGCGGACGACGGTGCCCGTCAGCCGGAGCACCGTATCGCCGAGGCCTTCCAAATGCTGGATGTTGAGCGTGGTAATTACGTCGATGCCGGCGCGAAGCACCGCAAGCACGTCGTAGAAACGCTTCGGCGCTACGGAGCCAGGCGCGTTGGTATGCGCCAGCTCGTCGATCAGCGCGACCTGCGGATTGCGCGCTATAACGGCCGCGCGATCGAACTCCGTGTAGGTGATGCCGTTTTCCGTGATCGTCTGCGGCGCAACGACCTCGAGCCCATCGAGCAAGGCGGCCGTCTCCCTGCGGCCATGCGTCTCGACGAAGCCGGCGACCACGTCGACGCCGTCGGCCTTGAGCTGATGCGCGCGATCGAGCATCGCATAGGTTTTGCCCGCTCCGGCGGCGGCGCCGATGTAGACGGTCAGCTTCCCATAGCCGACGCGCAGGCGATCGCCCGCGGTCTGCGAGTAGGGCGACCGGGCTGGATTCTCGCCGATGTACGTTTGACCGAGGCCGACGATGAAGAGATCGTATGGGAGCGGCATCCCAGTCAGCTTCGTTGCTGCGCGGTCCTTCGGCAGTGCGACCAGTGCGGCGCGCAGGAAGTCGCCGGATGAGGCTGCGGGATCGACGCCTTCGTGCAGCACCTCGCCGCCGAGCTCGCGCGCGACGCGCTCGAGTTCGGGCCCACCGGCACCCGGCATCGGAACGACTTCGAGGCCGAGATCGAGCGCGTTGGCGATCGCGGCCGTGCGTTTGAGATAGGGCGCGGCGTCGACCTCGGGATAAACGAAGGCGGCGGCCATCGAGGTACGACCGGCTTTAAAGACCGGGAGCGTGAGGCTATCGACCGTGCGCAGCAGCAGCTCGCGCAGCATGTGCAGGTTTTGCTCCTTGAACGCGCCGTTGAGCGCGCGATCGACGTCCTGTTCGTTGACGATCTTCCCGGCGCGCACGCGACTCTGCAGCAAACTCGGCGAGACGTCCAGTGCCACGACTTCGTCGGCCGATTGCAAAAACGAGAACGGCACGATCTCGCGCACGGGATAACCGAGCAGCGCTTCGGCGGTCGGCGCGACCGTCTCGAGATGGGCGATGTTAAACGCGGCGATGACGCCGATGCCGAGCTCACGAAGCGCGACGGCGTCTTGCCAGCGCTTGGCGTGCGCCGCCTCGCCGAGGTTATCGTGGGCGAGTTCGTCGAGCACGATGACGTCGGGCTTGGCGCGCGCCGCTGCGTCAAAATCGAAGTCTTCGAAGGTTCGGTCGCCGATCTCGACCTGGCGCGGCGGCACGCGCGGGAGCCCGGCGGCGATGCGCTCGAGATCGGGGCGTCCCTTCGTCTCGATCCACCCGATGAAGACGCGCTTGCCGTCGGCCGCAAGGCGACGGGCATCCTCTAAAAGGCGGCGCGTTTTTCCGGCGCCGGGTGCGCCCGCGACGTATACGACGAGGCGCGCGCGGCCCCCAAGCTCGCGCAGCAGTTCCTCCGCTCGTGCGGTGCGATCCATCGGCCCAGCCCTTCGCGCTAGGCCAAGGCGGCCCCGCCGACAGGCCCGAAAACGCGCGGAGGTGGCCTTCCTCTGCTACGTCCTGCTCCTGATCGCGTGGATCATCGATCTGCTCACGCCGCAGCTGCTGATCGTCGCGATCCTGTTCAATGCGCCGATTGCGCTTAGCAGCTTGGCCTTGCAGAGCAGGCTAACGACGCGGCTGGTCATTGCTTCGGAGATCGCCAACGCCCTGGCCGGATACTACGATGGCGCGATAGCGCGCCACACGTGGAGCATCGTCGCGATCGGCGACCGGATTCTGCTTGCCGCGTCCTTCGTCTTGGTCGGTTACCTCAGCGTCAAGACGCAAGAGTTCGCGCGCGAAGCCGGCGTTTCGGCCGGACGCATGCGGCAAGTCCAGGTCGAGAAGGCGCTGCGCCAAGCGATCGGGAGCGTCCGCGAGACGCTCAACCTCGAGCTCGTGCAGCGCGCGGTCGCGCGCCAATCGGTCGCATTGCTCGGGGCGACGAAGGCGACCTTGATCGTGCGCGAGACGTCGTTCGGCGCGCCGCTGACCCTTTCGTATACCTCGGGCGATCGCGACATCGCCGTCGAGCGGCGCGCGCTGAGCACTGAGGTTGCATCGCTGGCGGCGCACGCCGCGGAGGTCGACGAAGTGCTCGTCATTACGAAAAACGATGCACTCGGGCGTTTAACGCTCGATGCGCTCGGCGCCGAGCAGGCGCTCGCGACGGCTATTGCGACCAGCGGTCCGGGCGAATATATCCTGATCGAATGTGCGCTGAACAAACCGTTCGACGCCGACGCCGCGCCGACGCTGCGAGCGTTCGCTCAGCAGGCGGGGATGGCGCTCGGGCAGGCCGCGCTCTTCACGCAGCTCGGCGAGCAGAGCGAAGAGAACGCGCGGCAGAAGAACGAGCTCGCCGATCGCGGCGACGTGATCCGCGATATCGTCTACGCGCTCGCCCACGATCTGCGCACGCCGCTGACGGCGGCGCACGTCACCATGAGCCAAGCGCTCAACGGCGCCTACGGGGAGCTGCCGGAACGGTATCGTTCGGTGATCCACACGGCGCTCGCGGCAAACGACGACCAGCGGCGAATCGTCGAGACGCTGTTGCTCGTTGCGCGCTATGAGGCCGGCGAAGCATCGACGCTCAACGAGCGCGTCTTCTGTGACGACTTGGTCTTACGAATCGTCGAAGAGCTGCAGCCGGTCGCCGACGTGAAGGGCGTCGAGATCCGCGCGGAGATCGGCCCGCGGCCGCTGGCGACGCGCGGAGATCCGCACGAGATCAGGCGCGCGATCGCGAACCTCGTCGCCAATGCGATCGACGCGACGCCGCGCGGCGGCCACGTTATCACCGGAGTGCATCGAACCGGCGCAACGATCGCCGTGACGGTCGACGACGACGGCTATGGCATCCCCGAGGAGCGGCGCGCCGGCCTCTTCCAGCGTTTTGCCGGCGGCCATCCCGGCGCAGGGAGCGGTTTGGGCCTCTACATCGTGTGGCGCATCGCCGAAAAGCACGGCGGCAGCGCTCAGTACGCGCCGCGTTCGCCCGCGGGCAGCACCTTCACGATGACCTTGCCGGCGATCGACGAGTAATGGAGACGACCGCGCGCCCCCGGGTCGCGATCGTCGAAGATCACGCGCTCACGCGCGCCGGTTTGCGCACCGCGCTCGCTGCGACGTTCGACGTCGTCGCCGAGGCCGCCGACGGCGCCGGCGGATGGGAAGCGATCCTGCGGGAGCGTCCCGACGTCGCCGTCATCGACATCGGCCTTCCGGACGTCGACGGCGTCACACTGACGAAGCGCGTGCGAACGGAACTGCCCGGCACGCGCGTCGTCATCGTGACGATGCTCGATATCGAGGACGAAGTTCTGGCCGCGCTCGGTGCCGGGGCCGATGCCTATTGCCTAAAGAGTTCGGATACCGATCGAATCGTCGACGCGGTGCGCATCGCGAGCGAAGGGGGTGCCTACTTCGACCCGAAGATCGCGCACGTCGTGCTCTCGCGCTTTGCTGCGAGCGCGCCGTCGGGCCTGCGCCCCTCGCCGCTGACGCCGCGCGAGACGGAGATCTTACGCTTCATCGCCGATGGACACGCGAACTCGGAGATCGCCGAGACGCTGCATCTAGGCCTTGGTACGGTGAAAGGGCACATCCGCGACATCCTCGAGAAGCTCTCCGCCACCGATCGCACCCAAGCCGCGGTCGTTGCTTTGAAGAAAGGTTATATCTAGCCTGCGTTTGAACGCGCTGACGCTCTTCGGTCTCGTTGCGGTTACCGCGATGCTCGTGACGTACGCGTTGGAGCGCCGCAGCCCTTGGTACATCCTCGGCTTCGCGGGCGCGTGCGCGCTTGGATCCGTATACGGCTTTTTACAGGGCGCGTGGCCGTTCGGAGTCGTTGAGGCGGTTTTTGCCGCGGTTGCGATTTGGCGATGGCGGGCCGTACGGCGCGCCGAGGACTAGCCGCCGATAATCGAGCGGATGCGCTCGACCGCGCCGTTCTTGACGATGACGATCATCGCGTCGCCGGCGCGCAGCGTGGTGTCGCCGGTGGGGATCTCGAGATCCTGTTCGGGGCGATCGATCGCCACGACGACGGAGTTGTGCGGAAACCCGATCTCGGAGAGTCGCTTGCCGTCGATGGGCGAGCGTTCCGGTATCGCGACCTTCACGAGCTGCATGTCGCCTTTGCCAAAGAGATGCATCGTCTCGAGCATCGAGCGGTACTTCGAGGCGTTGACGTGCTCGTTGAGTACGTCGAGGATCAACTCCGTCGAGGAGATGACGATAACCGGATCGTCCTTATCCAGGGAGCTGAAGATCAGCTTGTTGGCGGGATTGTTGACCCGCGCAATGCAGCGCGCCTTCGATTTACGCTTGGAGAGCAGCACGACGACGAGGTTGTCTTCGTCGTCGCCCGTGTCGGCGACGACGACGTCGGCGCGGTTGACGCCGGCCGCGTCGAGGACCATCGGATCGCAGCCGTCGCCCACGACCGTAACCTTCCGGTCGATCAGGCGCTCGAGCATCCTCGCCTTGCGCTCCTCTTTCTCGACGACGACGACTTCGTGGCCCTGGTCGAGCAGCGCGCGCGAGAGATACGAGCCGACCTTACCGCCGCCGACGATCAGAATGAACACTCTTAAGCGATCGCTCGCGAGAAGACGGGTGTGGCGCTGAAGCGCGCGGCGAAATCGCCGATCGCATCGGGCCCGACGACGGCGCTGAACTCGTCACCTACTTGCAGGACGAGCTCGGCCGAGGCGACGATCACCTCTTTGGGACCGCGGCGCACGGCGGCGATGCGGATACGGCCTTCTTCCTCGATGTCGGCGATGCGTTTGCCCGCGTCGGCGTCGCCGACGACGGCCGCGAGCGACGTCAGCCGCCCGAAATCGAAGAGTTGATTCTCCCACGGCGCGCCGATGAGCGTGTCGCGGATCATCTTTGCGCCGACGGTCGTTGGACAGACGGTCTGCACCCCGAGCTGGCGGTACATTTGGCCGCGCGGCGGATCGTAGATGCGCGCGACGATGCGTTGGATCTTGAACATTCGCTGGGCGATCAGGGCCGCCATGATGTTACGGTTGTCGCCGTTGGTGACGGCGATGAAGCCGTCGGCGGTCGCCGCGCCCGCTCGCTTGAGGACGTCGTAATCGATGCCGGTTCCCACGACGACGTGTCCCTTGAAGTTTGGTCCGAGACGTTTGAATGCGGCGGCGTTTTCGTCGACGACGATGACTTCGTGTCCGTCAGATTCGAGAAGTTTTGCAAGCGACGAGCCGACCCGTCCGCAGCCGACGATGAGGTATCTCATGAGCAACGAGAGGCCTCTTTGGAAAGGAAGGGAGCATCGCCCTGCGAAAAAGCGAGAAATCTTCGGGGCGTGGCTCAGCTTGGTAGAGCGCTTCGTTCGGGACGAAGAGGTCGCACGTTCAAATCGTGTCGCCCCGAAGTTTCCTTCCTCCTCTAACTTGTCATCCTGAGCCTGTCGAAGGACGTCTTGTTCTCAAACTTTGACCCAGCCGCAAGGCGCGTGCTTCGAGTAGCCGAGCAAGAGTGCCGGAATCACAGTCACTACTACGTCGGCGCCGAACACCTGCTGGTCGCCTTGCTCGAGGAGCGCGATCCCGCGACGCTGCAGGCCCTTGATGCCGACGGTATCGACGTACCCGAAGTCCACGCGCAAGTCCGGCGAGCGCTCGGCACCGGCGAGGATCGTTTGTGGGAGGGCATCCTCATCACGCCCCGAGTCCGGCGGATCGTCTCGCTCGCCCAGGAGCGCGCCGGGGACCGCGAGATCGGCCCCAGCGATCTCTTCGAGGCCCTGCGGATGGAAGGGGGCAGCTCCGCTGCGGAGATTCTGCGCCGCGCAGCGACTCGAAACACCGCGTCTGCCCGAGAGTAAAGAAGCCGGTGGAACACCTCCAGCAGGCGATCGTATCGCTCATCGACACGTACGGCTATCTCGGCTTGTTCGTCGGGCTGGCGCTGGGCAACATGGCGGTCCCCATCGGCACCGAGGTCATACTTCCGGTGGCCGGCGGACTCACCGCGACCGGCCACCTGAGCAGCCTCTGGCTGACGATCGCGGTCGCCATGGCGGGCGAACTGGCCGGCAACACGGTCGGCTATGCTATCGGCCGCTTTGGCGGCGTGCCGATCATCGAGCGTTACGGGAAGTACGTGCACTTCACGCACGATCGGCTGATGATCGTCCATCGATTTTTCGAACGCTGGGGCACCTTTGCGGTCTTCATCTGCCGGTTTTTACCGGTGCTGCGCGGCGTCGTCTCGATACCGGCCGGCATCGCCGAGATGAACCTCGCGCATTTCTACCTTTGGACGTTCCTCGGATCGCTGATCTTTTGCAGTGGCTTGATTTTAATCGGCCACGCCCTGGGCGCGCACCTCGATACCGTGCTCCCGCTGCTGCATCGCGGCGCCTATCTGCTGCTCGGCGTGGCCGTCGTCGCGGTAATCGCGGCGATCGTCATCCTGCGGCTCCGGAGGCGCCCG
Organism: Candidatus Cybelea sp.; assembly: GCA_036489315.1. Classification (NCBI taxonomy): domain Bacteria; kingdom Bacillati; phylum Vulcanimicrobiota; class Vulcanimicrobiia; order Vulcanimicrobiales; family Vulcanimicrobiaceae; genus Candidatus Cybelea; species Candidatus Cybelea sp. Next base: position 77,587 of record DASXFZ010000010.1, on the reverse strand, counting down.
GCTCGCGCCGATTCCTGAGCCGGCCGGCGCCGTGAGGCTGCAAGAGACGCTTGCGCATATCCCCGACGCGCCCGGCGTGTACCTGATGGTCGGGCCCGGCGACGAGATCCTTTACATCGGTAAGGCCGTCTCGCTGCGCAACCGGGTTCGTTCCTACTTCCAGGAGGGAGCGGCGCACCAGACGCGGATTGCGGCCATGGCAGCCCGCGTCCTCGACGTGCGCACGATCGTCGTAACCAACGAAGTCGAGGCGCTGATACTCGAAGCAAATCTCATCAAGCGCTACCAGCCGCCGTTCAACGTGCGTCTGCGCGACGACAAACGCTATCCGTACTTGAAGGTTACCAACGAGCCGTTTCCGCGGGTCGTCTTCACGCGCATGATCCGCAATGACGGCGCACGCTACTTCGGCCCGTACACCAACGCGCACGGCCTGCGCGAGCTGATCGATCTCGTGCGGCTCGTCTTTCCGCTGCGCACCTGCCGCGAGCCGATCGACGGGCGCCGGAAGCGGCCGTGCCTGCAGTATCACATCAAGCGCTGCCTCGCGCCGTGCGTCGGCTATCAGACGGAAGAAGATTACGATCGTACGATCGACGAGGTCGTCCTCTTCTTGGAGGGCAAGCAAGATTCGCTGCTGCACCGCCTGCAGCACGAGATGAGCGACGCCGCCGAGCGGCTGCACTTCGAAGCGGCGGCGCGGCTGCGCGATCGCATCGTGCAGGTGCGCCGCGTGACCGAGGCTCAGAAGGTCGTATGGAAATCGCGGCTCGACATGGACCTTATCGCCGTCGCCCGCTCGCAGGGGCAAGCCTGCATGCAAGTCTTCCTCGTGCGCGGCGGCAAGCTGATCGGCCAAGAACACTTCATCCTCGACGGCGTCTACGACCAGACCGACGCGCTGCTGACCGCTGAGTTCCTCAAGCAGTTCTACACCGCACGGACGGCGAGCGCACTCGATGGCAAAGCGTACTCGCCGGCGCGCGTCGCGCGCGACGTGCAGGCGCCGGTTCCGGAGACGCGCCGCTCGGCCGCCGCGCAAGCGGCAGCGATTCCCAAGGAACTGCTCGTTACGGCATTGCCCGACGAGCGCGAGACGATCGAATCCTGGCTGTCGTCGGTCAAAGGACAGCGCGTGCGCATCCTGCAGCCGCAGCGCGGCGCCCGCTGCGACTATCTGCGGCTGGTGCAGAAGAACGCCGAGCAGAATCTCAAAGCATTCTTAGCGCATCAGGAGGTACAGGAGACCGCGCAGGCGCGCGCGCTCACCGACCTCGCGGACGCGCTCGAGCTGCCGGAGCCCCCGCATCGCATCGAGTGCTACGACGTCTCGAATATCCAGGGAACCAACCCAGTCGCATCGATGGTCGTCTTCGTGGAAGGGCGGCCGCGCAAGAGCGAGTACCGCCGTTTCAAGATTCAGTACGACCGCGGCCCCAACGATTTCGCGATGATGCAGGAGACGCTGCGCCGGCGGCTGCGCTATCTGCGCCGCGAAACCGACCGGACCGAAACCCTCATGGAACGCGAGCTGGCGAAAAAAGAGAAGTTCAACAAAAAACCCGACCTCTTGCTGATCGACGGCGGCAAGGGTCAGCTCAGCGCGGTCGTCGAGGTGCTCGAAGAGCTCGACATGACGGGACTGCCGGTTGCGGGCCTCGCCAAAGAGCACGAATGGTTGTACCTTCCCAACCAGTCGGAGCCGATCGTCCTGCCTGCGAACTCGGCGGCGCTGCATCTCGTCGCGCGAATTCGCGACGAGGCGCACCGCTTCGCCGTCACCTACCATCGTCTGCGGCGCGCGAAGTCGATGACGCGTTCGGCGCTCGACGCGCTCGACGGCGTCGGCCCGGTCCGCAAAAAGCGCCTGCTCACCGCTTTCGGCTCCCCGGCGGGAATTCGCCGTGCGGCGCTCGACGAAATCGCCGCCGTTAAAGGGATGAGCCCTACCTTGGCCGCAAAGGTCAAGCAAGCACTCGAAGGAGGGTATAAACCTTGAACTGGCTCCTGAGATTCCTGATCAACGCACTGGTCTTCTATCTAATCGCGAAGTTCGTTCCGGGCTTTTACCACAACACCACCGTCTGGAACGCCGTTATCGCGGCGATCGTATTCGGCCTCGTGAACGCGCTGATCGGGCCGATTCTCAAGTTGGTCTCGCTGCCGCTCACCCTGATTACGTTCGGGCTCTTCTCGTTCGTGATCAACTACCTGCTCTTCGTGATCACCGTCCGTTTCATCCACCTCTATGATCCGAGCAGCGGCGTCAACCCCTGGCTTGCCGACCTGTACGGCGCGATCATCATGCTGATCGTTTCGACGCTCTTACACGCGGCCAGCAGCTCCGAAGCGAAGACCTAGGCGTCGCGAAACTCCAGGCTTGGCCGGCGTGTTATAATGCTTGTCCGACATGGGGCTGAAATAGGTTCGACAGGAAGGCCTTTAGTCGGCGTTAGCAGGCGGAGCTGCGAGCACTCCTAAAACGATCGCAACGGCAATAACTGCCAACAACGAATACGCACTGGCTGCCTAATCTAGGCTAGTCACCGGACGCAGAGAGTCGGCCCGAACCACTCTGCCCTCCGGTCACAAATTCGGGCTGGCACGGGCGCGTGATTCGACGCACGTGCGAGATCAAGGATCTGCAGCGAACGGTAAGCCGCGCTTTGGGGCGTCCGTTCGAATAAGATAAAGCCGAAGCTGAGCCTGGAGAACGCGCCGGTAAGGTTTCTTGGACTCGGGGGGCGGTACCCCGACAGCTCCACCATTTTTTCAGGGCGCTACCTCGAAGTCTGGAAAATCCAGGGCCCGCTGATGAAAGTCTGTGGGCACGGCCGCCGCCTACATTCTGGTTGAAATGAAACGGCGGCCATTCGTAGCTGCCGGACCGATCAGCGCACGGGGCGTGCGCTTCCGCTACCGCCCTGTTTAGCGTTGGCTACAAATCCATGTGTGTTCCCTTGTGAATCGACGTACCAACCCGTGAACGCGTGATGCGAGTTGTTGCTGGTAAGGACGGTATAGCCGGCAGCATTCGGCTCGTCCACCGACTGCCAAAACTCTTTGCTCGGATTGGGGTGGATGAGGATAAATCCGTGCGTGCCGCCCGACACATCGGTATACGACCCAACGATGTCGTCGTCGAAGTTGAGGCCCAGTGCCTGGGTGCTGACGGCGTTGGGATAGACGAGCTGCAAGTAGGCTCCGTCACGCATCAGCCAGCCTTCCGTTACGCCGTTGCCGAGCGTTTCGGTTCCGACGACATCTCCGCGCTGATTGATTCCGTTGGCTGTAGCGCTGACCGCTCCCGGCGGATGAAAGCCCGAAAAGTGCCGATTGCTAACGGTCAGTTCCGTTGCCTGCTTATTGCCGTTTATGTCGATGTAGTAGCCGACGGCTTGGCCTGAAACGTTGATACCCAGGAGTGCCGTAGTACAGCCGGGGCCATTTGGCGCTTTGGTATCCTTGTAAAGCGTCCAGATGCCGCGATCCTTGACGAATCCCCAGGTATGGTGTCCCTTACTTCTGTCGACGAAGTATCCCGTCTTATAACGGCTACTCGACAACCCCGCCGACACGGTATCGAGCGCCCCGGGATAATTAAGCGCGTTGAACTTCGTGTAGGGCGGCGATGAGTCGTATCCGTTGCTGGGATCGCTTGCCGTCCCGGTGCCGTCGGTACCGACGATAACGCCGAGCTCGTTGATGTCAAGAACCTTATTGAAGGTCGTGCTTCCGGGACTATCGACGGTCGTAAAATTTAATGGGACCGGTGTCGGCGAGGGATTTGTATGGGCAGAGAGTCCCGCCGGAGCGGAGTTGAGATTGGGCGCGGGGATCGGGGCCGAAGATCCGCTACAGCCTGCGGCGGCTAATCCAGCCAGCGCCGTGGCGGCAAGCAACGCGTTGCGAAACAGGGTGTTCATGACGTCTCTCCTATAGCCGGTTTGTGTCGGTCTGTCTCTTGATGGGGTCTTCGAGGAAATCGGCTCTCGTAGTACTTCACGGCGATCACACTTCTATGGGATCGCCGTGATATAGCCGTTGGTTAGGCCGGCTCCAACATAGACGCCGATGGCGGTCCGTCCGAAGACGGAGTTGGCGCTGACGGGGCCAATGACTGTAGGCGTTCCCGCGGTCCAGTTGCGAATCGGTAGGAAGAACCCATACTCGAGCGTTTTGTCTTTGAGATCGAAGTAGTCGCCGACCACGTTGTAGTTTCCAGCACCACCTGCTCCCGTGATCCCCTCGAAGTGGGTGAGGATCGACTTCGGCCACGTGTAGACCAGCATTTTGCTCCCCGCGAGGTTGCGGACGTACGCGTGCGTGCCTTTCTTATCCGTATAGCCGCCGGCGATCGCGACGGTATTGCCGTCCATCCAAATGCCGTAAGCCGTCGCGCTGATGGAGCCGGGAAATTCGAGCGTCGAGAACTTCGAGGTGGCCGAATCGTAGATGAATGCATGTCCCGAAACGGGATACGTATCCGGACGGGCCAGGGCCGAGCCGGAACCTACCGCATCGTAATTTCCAACCGCTTTGTAGGCCGCATCACCGTAGTTGCTGTGAACGATCGTGTAGTTGCACGACTTGGGCGCGCACAAGGTTGCCGGAGCGTCTAGGGCGACGTACTTCTTGGTCGTGGAGTCGTAGACAAATCCGTCGGCGTTGGCCTGCCCCTTTTTCTGATAGCTCCCAACGAGCCGATAGCCCGTCTGCGTGACGGCTGGGCCGTATACGCTGGTCTTTGCCGAGCCCGGGTATTTAATCGGCGTCCAGACGCCGGTTTTTCGATCGTAGACGACGCCCAGATTCGACCCGCTTAGCGTGTCGATGAAACCCGTGATAAGGTTGCCGCGAATACCGGTGAGAAGGGTTCCGGCCGCGTTCGGAAACTGGCTCAGCGGAACGTCGAGCGTCTGCAGCACCGGCGCGCTCGAGCCAAAGCGTACGTAGGCTGCCTGAGCCGATACCGCAGGCACGGCGCCGAAGCTGCCGGAGCGGGCTCCGCCCGCGCATCCGGCCAGCAGCGCGATCATGAGTGCGCCGCTCGCGGCGCGCGTGCACACGGAAGTAAACCCAAACATTGAAACCTTTCAGCTGTTCTAAAGAACAGCTATTCAAAGAACAGCGCTTGCACTAAATCTGCCAAAGTGCAGGCGCCAAAGAAACATAGCGCGCCCATCTTAACACCAAGCGCGCCGCTGCGGAAGGCCCTAGCGCGACGAATCTGCTTATCTTACGGGTGTATAATCGCGATGACGCGTTAACGTTTCTATTCAGCGCCGCGCAAGGCCGAAGATGCGGCAATAGCCGCCGCCATCGCGAGCCTGTGATCGTTGTTCCATGGCGGCCCGACGGCTTTGCGCATTTCAAGAGAGTAAACGTCGAAGTCGTCAACGCGCAACGACGCGCTCGCCGCGCCGAAAACGTTCTTCGAGTCGTACCAGTAGACGGGCCAACCGCGCGCGGCGGCAGCGCCGGACAACGCTCTTCGATACATCACCCAGTCGGCAACGTTGCGTGCACGGTAATCTTTGATTCGCTCGGCAACCGTCGGCGGAAGCGGTGGGCACTCGCGAAGTGCGACGCCAATAATAGGCCGCACCGCCAGTGCGACGGCATCGAGTGCGAGCGCGGCGTGCCGCTCGGCAGACTCGCGCACGCGCTCGACCAAAGCGACGGCCTCGCGCGGCGCAAGCCCCTGAGCTTCGTGGTGATGGGGAATTGCGGGCAAGAACTCGTCAACGAGCTCGACGCGGCGGCGATCGAGGAGGCTCCCATCGCGCGCGACCGTTACGAACACGGCCCAACCGCCGTGATCAGATATCCCGATGATGCCGCCACGCTTTGGCATGATTGCTCCTCCGTTCTGACGCAGCAGCCTTCAGGGCTGGAATTGTTATTTTTGTTTTATAAAAGTTGATATCGACCTTGCACTGCCTTCACAAATTTCTAATCAGTGCGAATTAATATTGCACACGTCGTGGAGGAGACACTTACAGTGGAAGTTGGACGTTGGTCCGCTCATGCTGCAACCATGTCGATGTTTTCTTTTTGCTCTCGCCGGCTGCAGTGCCGCCGTCACTCGATTTCGGTAAGGCGACGTGCAAGCCGGGTTTCGTTCTCGCACTGATGCCGACGCACGCAACGATTGCGGCCGGCCGTCACGGTCTAGAACAGTCGGAGGACTTTTCATTGAGGGTCAAAATGAGATCGAACTGAAGGGCCGCTCGGGGAGCTCTTTCGAATTGGTCGATCGTATGGGGCACAATGGGTGAGGTAAGCGCCGTCCAGTGGCTGCTTGAGGGAGATCCGGCGATTCGCTGGCAGGTCATGCGCGACCTTACCGACGAGCCCGCAGACGCCGTCGCGCGCAAGCGATCGCGCGTTGCGAACGAAGGCTGGGGTAAAGCGCTGCTCGGTCGACAAGCGCCGGAGGGCTGGTGGAACACCAGCGATCGCGGCTGGAGATCACGATGGATGCGCTGGCGCTCTTGCGGGAGATGGGGCTCGACCCGTCGAGCGATGAGGCTCGTCTGGCCGTCGCTCGCGTGAAAGCAAACCTCCGCTGGGAGAGCCTCGGCGATCGACCCTACTTCGACGGCGAGACGGAAGCGTGCATCAACGGCGCAATTCTCGCTTTTGGAAGCTACTTCGGCGAGCGCTGCGATCGGATCGTCGACCGCCTCTTGGGCGAACAGCTTGCCGACGGCGGATGGAACTGCGAGGCGCCCCCGAGCGTGCGTTCCTCCTTCAACTCCACGATCCGCGTTCTTGAAGGCCTGTCGGAATACGAACGAGCGTGGGGAGCGTCGGGGGCCGTCACCGGCGCGCGGCGGAGAGCCCACGAATATCTGCTAGAGCGGCGTATGTTCCGGCGCTTGAGCACGGGCGAAGTCGTCAGTTCCAACTGGGCGCTGTTTAGCTTTCCAACGACGTGGCACTACGACGTGCTGCGCGGCCTCGAATACCTGCAAAGCGCCGGCGTAAAACCCGACGAGCGTGCCGCCGAGGCGGTCGAAATTGTCGCGCGGCGGCGCCGCGCGGACGGCCGCTGGCCGCTAGATCATCTTCACGCGGACCGGCTCGGACTCGCATTCGACGAGCAGATCGGCAAGGCCAGCCGTTGGAATACGGTGCGCGCGCTGCGCGTCATGAAGTGGTACTCCGGCTAGCCGCTGCGTCAGGTCATCTTTTCGGCAGAGTGGAATTCGAAGACTTAAAGCGAAACTAACTGCCCGAGCACTAAATGATCAGGAGGTTCGTTATGGCACCATCAGTTCGTCTTGTCGTCGCCGTCGTTTTTGCCGCGTCGCTTGCGGCTTGCGCCGGGGCGCAGACGGGACGTTCGCTGATCGGCTCGGCGACATCGCCGTTGGTCGACAGCGGCTTCTGGATTCGACCGGAGGCCAAGCTCAAGAACCTCATCTACGTGAGTCAGCCGGCGTTGAACTCCGTCGACGTCTTTGAGTATCCTTCTGGTGCGCTCGTCGGTGAGCTCAATGGGCTCGACGATCCACAAGGGCTCTGTGCCGACACGCACGGCAACGTTTGGATCACCAACGCCGACAACGGCCGCGGGAACGGATACCTGGTGGAGTACGCCCACGGCGGAAGCGACCCGATCGCGACGCTGCAAGATCCTCAAAATGCGCCGGCGGCGTGTTCGGTCGATATCGGCAGCGGAGATCTCGCAGTCGCGAACGTGCCCGCCGGGAGCGAGCCGAACATCGCCGTCTATCCCAACGCAACCGGCAGCGCGACGTACTACTCGACGGCCGGCATCGTGAAGCAGGTCGAAACGATCGCGTACGACGGCTTCGGCGATCTCTATTTCGCCGACTGGAAGGATCACTTCGGTTGGCTTCGAGCCGGCGGATCGCAAACGACGAAGTTTTCGCTGCGCCCCGCGCCCAAGACCAACGGCGCGATCCAGTGGGACGGCCTCGCGCTCGCCGTCTTGGCAAGTCCCAAGACGCCCTATAAGATCTGGCGCTACAACGTAAAGGGAAACCCGGCGGAGCGGACTGGAATCGTTGCGCTCAAAGGTGCGCAGTGGGTCAACCAGTTTTGGATCTCAAAGGGAGCACTGGCGGCTGCCAGCCGTCCCGGCGTCTGGCTCTTCAACTACCCCGGCGGCGGTCCGTCGAACTATTTGATAAAGCAGCCGCCCGGAGCATACGGCGTAACGATTTCGAACGCCAATTAGCTACTTCGCGTCGAGGACGCTCCGCAGCCACGAGGCGAGCAGCATGAAGTAAGCCGGCGCCTGCGGCCCCGCCGCCGGCGAAAGCTCCATGCGCTCGTTGGGGACGAACATCATTTCGTGACTGGCATTTGCGACGACGGCATAGCGAATGTTTCTTTGCGTCTTTGCGAGGCGCGTCACGGCGTCGAGCGTAGAGGCGACGGGAATCCACGGATCGGCGCCGCCGTAGATAAAGAGCGCCGGGACTCTTACGGCTCGAACGACGGCCAGCATATCTTCGTTCATCTCTTTGCGCCAGGATGACGCGGCGGGATCGGTCGTCAAGCTCGCGGCCGATGGAAGATACATCAAGTCGAACCACGGTTTGTTTTGGATTGCGGCGAGCGCTGCGACCGCCGCGGAGCGCGGCTGCGTTCCCGCGAGATATCCCGTCCACGCTTTGCGGGCCGCGAGCATTGCGTCGACGTCGGACTTCGGATAGCCGAGGACGGTTAGCCGATTCGACATCGCGAACTCCATCTGCGCCTCGGGAGTGACCAGCGGCGCGGAGACGGAGACCACGAAATCAGCGCGGGGATCGCGGCTCGCCGCCAAGACGGCGAGCCACCCGCCCTGACTGAGCCCCCAATACCCGATGTGCGCGGCTTCGATCGATGGAAGCGTCGCGATCGCCCGCGCACCGGCGATTCCGTCGTCGGCGAGCGTCGGATAGTCGACGGTGCCGGTAGATCCGGTCGACGCCCCGCTGCCGCGACGATCATAAATGAGTACGGCGATGCCCATCGCCGGCAAACCCTCTCGCAGGTGATCGTAGAGGTGATCGGAGGCCTTGCCGCTGGAAGCACCGTGCAGCACGACGATCGCGGGAACGGGACGAGCGACCGCCGGCCGGTAGAGGACGCCGTGTAACACGGCACCCGCGTTGCGAAAGACGATCTTCTGCGAGGTGACGGCAGGCGTGCCGGGTACGTGCCAGCCGGCGTCCACGGCCGCCCCCGAAACGACCGGCAGTGCGGCGAGCAGCAAGATTGCCGTAATGCCTGCGTATTTAGCCATCGACAAGCGTTCGCCGGTTCCCGCTGCCGAACCAGCCGGACGGCCAAATATAGCCGCGGTGCTATAGCACTTGAATTTTCGCCATCATGCCGGCGTCTTCGTGATCGAGAATGTGGCAGTGGAAGACGAACATTCCGCGGATGGCGCGGCTCCCAAAGTCGACGAGCGCTTCGATCGAGCCGGGCTTGAACGTTCCGTTCACACCGGGGATCCGCGGCGGTACCACAAACGTGTCGGTCCAGTGCGGGTTCAAGGCCGTATCAGCTTTGAGGTTCCCTTAAGCCGTGAGTTCGGGGTGCCTAATACCGCCCCAAGCATGGGCCTCCTCCCCGCGACGGGACCGGGAGGCAAAGGAGGGTAAGGCAAGCACAAACAACCACCCGGCCGATATGTGTAAGAGTTGCATCGGCGATCTCTTTGGGATCGAAGGCTTTTTTCGCGCGCAGATGACGCGCGGCAGTTTTCTTTCGGCCTCAGCCGCGGCGGCGGGGGTCGCCGCTGCAGGGCTTCCGCATCGCGGAATTGCCGCCGCAGGGAGCGGTGCGACCGTGTTTTTTGGCGGCCCGATCGTGACGATGGACGAGCAAATGCGCCTCGTCGAGGCCGTCGCGATCTCGGCCAATAAGATCGTGGCAGCCGGCACGAGAGCGGAGGCGCAGGCGGCGGCCGGCTCGGGAGCGCGCCGCGTCGACCTGCAGGGCCGCACCCTGATGCCGGGGCTGATCGATCCGCACCAGCACCCGATTCCCGGCGGCATCATGCTCACGCAGATGAGCAACGTCGGCTACGACAGCTACAAAACCAAAGCCGACGTGCTGGCGGCGCTCAAGCAAAAGATTGCGCAGCTGCCGGCGGGCCAGTGGGTCTACGCCGGATACTACGACAACGTCTTGCAGGGCGGAGATCTGTCGATGGCCGAGCTCGATTCGGTGTCGACCCAGCATCCGATCTTCGTCTACTACATCAGCATGCATTCGGCGACGGCGAATACCCCGGCGTTCAAGGCAGCGAGTGTGACGGCATCGACCGGCCCGCTGCCCGGGGGCGGCCACTTCGGCAAAGACGCCGCCGGCAATCTCAACGGCATGATCTTCGAACCGCCGGCGCTCGTGAAGTTCATGCTCGGCCTCCCGAAGCTGACGCTCGATCTCGTCTCCAGCTCGGTCAAAGAGTTTCTCAATCAGAGCGCTGCGCTGGGCATCACGATGGTGCACGAGGCTGGGGCCTACGCGCCGACGCCCGATGCGCTCGAAGCGTACAAGGCCGTGATGGCGGCCGCTCCCGTTCGTTATAGTGCAAGCCCGGCGGTCGAGTTCTTGGACGTTGCCAACACGTTCGTCGCGCAGTACGGCAAGCCGGGTGCCAAGGCGGTGGAGATCACCGGTACGCTGCTCTCATTCTACGCGGTGAAGATCGTTTCCGACGGATCGCCGCAGCAAGAAACGGCCTTTCAACTGCAGCCGTATCTGAACAGCACGTCGGTCGGTCTGGCGAACTATACGGCTGACGAGCTCAACGGACTGGTGGTTAAAGTCAAACAAGGCGGCTGGCCCGTCTCGATTCACTGCAACGGCGACGCTTCACTGGAGCGCGCACTCGACGCGATCGAAGCGGCGTACGGCTCCGTACCACCGCCCGAAGGGATCAATCGAATCGAACACTGTACGCTGGCCAACGCCGATCAGATCGCGCGAATGAAGCGCCTCGGAGTGCAGCCAAGCCACCTGATGAACAATGTCTACTACTACGGTGCGGCCTATCGAGATCAGATCTTCGGAGCCCCGCGGGCCAGCCGTTTCAATCCCACGCACGACTTCTTTGCCGCGGGAATTCCATTCTCGATCCACAGCGACTGCCCGTGCTCGCCGATCTCACCGCTGCGCGAGATCGGCACGGCTGTCACCCGCATCTGCGCGATCGACAACTCGGTGATCGGCGAGGGTCAGCGCGTTCCCTTGGAGGCGGGCTTGCGAGCGATGACGACGGTCGCGGCGGCCCAGTGCGGGCTCGGCGATAAAGCCGGCTCGCTTGAAACGGGGAAGTACGCGGATCTCGTGCTGCTTGAAAGCAACCCGCTTGCGACCGATCCAGCGAAGCTCGGCGAGATCAAAATCTCCGAAACCTGGGTCAACGGAACGAAGGTCCAGGCTTCCTAGGCATGGGCAATCACATGGACGTCGAGCCGCACCGTCTGCAAGAAGAGATCGCCGAGGCGCACGAAGAAGTCGAAGAGCTGCGCAAAGAGCAGCGCGGTAACGCATGGGTGAAATATGTCGGCTTGACGGCGGCGATCTTCGCCGTGATTGCGGCGATCGCCGCGCTTCGTTCCGGAGCGCTGATCAACGAGGCGATGATCGCCCAGATCAAAGCGGCCGATACGTGGGCCGAGTACCAAGCGTCCCGCGAAAAAGAGCACATCTACACGGTGGGACTCGACGCGTTGATCGACCGGGGCTCGAAGAACGTTGGACGAATCGGTGCGTACCGCGCTGAGATCGCCAAAGAAGCTGCAAAGGAGAAGCCCCTCTCCGCGCGAGCCCGGCATCTGGAGGAAGACTCGGCAGTGCAAGTCGAGCGGCACCATTTCTTCGAGTACGCGGTCGCGCTGCTGCAAGTCGGCATTGCCTTGGGCGCCGTAGCGGCGCTCGCGCGTTTTAAGCCGACTTGGTACGTGAGCCTGGCGTCGGGCGCGTGCGGAATCGCCGTATTCTTTTGGGGATTCCGCTGACCGGCTGAGGCGCTACTCGTAGTCGGGCGCGAAATAGCTGCTGGCGCCGAAGTTGTGGCGGATGAAGAAATGTGCCGGATACGGCGCGGCGATCTTCACGAAGGGACGCGGGTTCTGGGTGAAGTCGAAGCTGTCGGCCGGGGAGTTCGCGCGCGCATCGGCGGCGGCCATCTGCTTGAGGCCGTAGAGGTCTTCGGCGAAGCGTAGGACGCTGGCGGTTTCGTACCGCGTGTGCGAGACGTGGTTCTTCCGGGCGTACGGCGAGATCACGAGCAGCGGGACGCGGAAGCCGACGCCGTCGTAGTCTTCATACGGCGGCGCGACGTGATCGTAGAAGCCGCCCCAATCGTCCCACTGAACGAAGATGGCGGTCGAGTCCCAGAACTTGCTCTGGCCGACCGTGTCGACGATCGCCGAGACCCACGACGGGCCGTAGCCGCCGCCGCACTCGAGATGATCGGACTCCGCGCATTCGGGCGTGATCCAGGTAAAGTTCGCCAACTTACCGGCACGAACGTCGGTGAGAAAACGCCAGTTCGGCGAGATCACGTCTTTCTTCCAGTCTTTGCCGTCAAAGATGTGCCGGACCGCCTGATACGCGGACCAGGTTCCGCCGTTTCCGCCCGCGTCGTTCCCATATCTCGGCGCGTAGAAACGCCACGTTAGGTGCGCGGCGTCGAGCTCGTCGCCGAGCGTCGTATAGTCGAAGCAGGCCTGCTGCGCCGGACCGTAGGGACTGCGATCTTGCGTGATCGTCGAAACGACGTCGGATGGCCCTCCCGCGCAACCCCAGAGGTAGGAGTCGGGAAGATTGACGCTCGACTGCGCCTGCGCGGCGATCACATACTGATGCCCCACGAAACTTTCGTCGAGCTGCGACTGAAACATGTTGTCGCCGACCACCCATTCGTGCGCCATGTCGAAGTATGGCTTCGACTCGCGGTGCGGCACGTAGACATACTCTGGGTTCTGTCCGCCTTCGTAGGAGCCTTCGTTGTTGAAGCCGTTCATCCGGCAGTTCGTACCGGGAAGGCCGGATGTGCCGTTACAGGCGGCAAACATCGCGCCGGCCGAGTGATCGATGATGTAGATGTTCTTTAGCGACGAGGGCTTCAGCGCAATCGTTTGATTGTACGAGTTCTTGCCCGATGAGACCGTGTCGGCGCCCGGATAGCCTTGGAAAAGATTGTCGAAGCTGCGGTTCTCCTGCACGACGTAGATGACGTGGGCGATCTTGCCGGCCCCCGTTGCATTGGTCGCTTTGAGCGCGCTGCCGGCACGCATGTACGGCAGCGGCGGTTGCGCACCGGAGGCGCAACCCGCAAATGAGAGCAATGAAATAACGGCAAAAGAGCGCGGCATCATGAGGCGCGGTTCCGCGAATCGCTCGAGCCCGCCTGCGCGGCGGCGCCGGTTCATCTGCGGCGCTTGCGCTCGACGTAACCGAACCAAAGATAAAACGGCGGCATGACGACCCGGTTGTAAAAGAACGCAAGCACCCAGCGGCTCAGTCCGGGCGCCATTCGCTCTTCGTCGGCCTCCAGCAGCGTAAAGTTAAAGAGCCGCCGGCGCAGCGACGCGCTGAAGCGGCGGCGCTCCTCGAGCGTCCGACCGCTGCGTTCGATCAGCTCGCGGGCTGCCTCTTCGTCGAGCGGATGCGCCTCGACGACCCGCAGCACGGTTGCGTCGTCCAGCTTCAGAAAGTCGAGCAAGGCGCGATCGGCGACGTCGTTGTCGCCGTAGCAGTAGCCGTTCATCAGGTCCTCGCCGCGGGCGCAGCTCTGCGCGAAGCGGCGAGCCTTTTGAATGAGCCGCGGCAGCCAGACGAGCCTGGCGAACTCGTCCCGTCCGGAACAGGGTAGCCACATCGGCAATCGACGCTCGTTCCCTAGCGCCTAGCTCGGCCGGCGCAGCCGCTGCCGGGCCGAAACCGCGCGAACGATCACCCTGCCGCGCGGCGCGCCGAAAAAAGGATTCCCGGCGTCTTCGACGGCGGCATCGAGCAGCGCGCGGACGGCGCGCTCTTTTAACGTGTTCGCGCCGTCTACTTGGATGTGCCGCACTTGCTTTCCGCCGCCGGCAAGGCGGCGTTCGGGATCGGGCAGACGCGCACCGTAGAGGAAGCATAGGCTGACTTTGCGCGGGTAGATCACGATCGAGAAGAGCGCCGCCGAAGGGCGTTCGCTCGGGCCGAAGCCAACGACGAGCGCGTACGCGTTATCGTAGACGAGCTCGAAGGCGCCCGGCAGATAGGTTCGCATCGAAGCGAGAGCGGATCGCGCGAGGCGGGCAATCTCCGGCGAGAATCGCCCGACGAACGATGCGAGCCTTTGCCGTTCGGTCATTCCGCGTGCGCTCCACGTTTGAGGGCTTCGAGTTCCTCGAGGCTCCGCGGCCAGTCGGATTTCAGCAGCCGCGACAGCGCGCGATCCGCCAGAAGGCGGCCGCCGGTTTGGCACCGCGGGCAGTAGTTGGTTTCGTTATCTGCGTAGCGAATGCGCTGGACGTTTTCGCCGCAGACCGGACAAGGCTTGCCGTACCGTCCGTGTACGGCCATATCCTCGCGAAACGCGGTGACGCGTTCTGGAAAGTCAGTCGCCGCCGTCGCACCGAGTTGATCGATCCAGAGCGCAAGCGTCGCCTGCGTTGCATCGTACAAGCGCTTCCACTGCGCGTCACCGAGCTTTTGCGTGAGCAGCACCGGCGAAAGCTTCGCGGCGTGAAGGATCTCGTCGGAATAGGCATTGCCGATGCCGTCGAGCACGCCAGGATCGGTAAGCGCGCGCTTGAGCGTGTGGTTCTCGGCTTCGAGCGCCGCGCGGAAGGCGGCAAAATCGGTCTGCAGGGGATCGATCCCGCCGGCATCGAGCGAAAGCGCGTCCTTCCAGCTCGAGAACGCGTGAAGCGAGGCTCGCCGTTTGCTGCCGGCCTCGGTCAGTACGAGCGTGCCGTTGGGAAAGTCGAGCGCAGCAAGGGTCGCGCGGCTGGGGCCTGCGGCACCGGCAGCCTTCCAGTGAAGCCGCCCGGCGATCATGAGATGAATGACGAGCCAAAAATCGCCTTTCAAGCCGATCGCGATCCGCTTGCCGATGCGGCGAATCTTGCTGACGACGCGCCCCTCGAGGCTGGCGAGCGGCGGATCGAGCGTGCGCAGCACGAACGGTTTTCGGATGGTGACGCGCTCGAGGGGCTGCCCGATAATCCGCGCCTCCAGCGCGGTCACGTACGCGGTAACGTCGGGAAGTTCGGGCACGCTGCTCGCTTCGGCGCCATGGGGCACTTTCCGTCAGCCGCCCGCAGCGGGATAAGATGTACGCATGAGCGCCCAGCCGAACGAGATACGCATGGCGCATCTCGAAGGTGCCTACGAGCAACTCGACAAGCGGCTGGGTGATCTCAACTCGACGCTGGATTCCCGTTTTGCCCAGATCGACGGCCGGTTCTCGCAGATCGATGCCCGGTTCTCGCAGGTCGACGGCCGGTTCTCGCAGATCGATGCCCGGTTCTCGCAGATCGACGCCCGGTTCTCGCAGATCGGCGTCCGCATCGACGACCTCGGGAAAAAGGTTGACGGGTTGCAATGGCGGATGACGTCGCTGATCGTCGTCACCTGGCTTAGCACAATTCTCGCCGTTGCATTCAAGCATTAGGCGCACCGCGCGGCAGGGCCCGGCGAAAGCCCGGCGGTAAACAGGCCGTCATGCAGCTTGGAATGATCGGTCTCGGGCGAATGGGCTCAAACATGGTGCGCCGCTTGATGCGCGCCGGCCACACCTGCGTGGGTTACGATCCAAACGCCGATGCGGTGAAGGCGTTGGTCGCCGACGGCGGCGTTGGTGCCTGGTCGCTCGACGAGTTCGTGAAGCGACTCGAGAAGCCGCGCAGTGCGTGGATGATGGTCCCAGCTTCGGTCGTTGACTCGAGCATCGCCGAGCTCGCCCCGCTCTTAGAGCGAGGCGACGCGCTGATCGACGGCGGCAACTCGTACTACATCGACGATATTCGCCGCGCGGCGGCGTTGCGCGGGGCCGGCATCGACTATCTCGACGTCGGCACGAGCGGGGGCGTCTTCGGACTCGAACGCGGCTACTGCATGATGATCGGCGGTGCCGACGAGGCGGTCAAGCGGCTCGATCCGATCTTTGCGGCGCTGGCGCCGGGCCGCGGCGAGATCCCGCGGACGCCCGGTCGCGATAGGCTCGGCGGTACCGCGGAACAGGGCTACCTGCACTGCGGACCAAGCGGCGCGGGGCACTTCGTCAAAATGGTGCACAACGGCATCGAGTATGGGATCATGGCGGCCTATGCAGAGGGGCTCAACATTCTGCGCAGCGCAAACATCGGCAAGCAGAAGCAGGTCGCCAGCGCGGAGATAACGCCGCTACGCGATCCGCAAGATTATATGTACGATCTCAATCTAACCGATATCGCCGAAGTCTGGCGGCGCGGCAGCGTCATCGCCTCGTGGCTGCTCGATCTCACCGCGGCCGCGCTGACGGAGGATCCGCAGCTCGCGAAGTTTGAGGGGAGGGTCTCGGATTCGGGCGAGGGGCGCTGGACGGTCAAGGCGGCGATCGACGAAGGCGTGCCCGCAGCGGTGCTGACCGACGCGCTCTTCGAGCGTTTCACCTCACGTGGAAACGCGGAGTTTGCAAATCGCGTGCTTTCGGCGATGCGCTATGAGTTCGGAGGGCACCTCGAGCTAAAATAGCTGCTCGAAGTGGTTGTTCGCGATGACGTCGTTCCACGCATCGCGCGAGATTTGAACGGCGCCGGAGTACGGCAGACTCAGCTCGATGACGAGGCCGAAGAAGAGGCCGATCGATCCGGCCAAAAGTGCGGTCATCAACATCTGCTTGAAGAATCCCTCGACGCCAAAGAAGAAGGCGAAGGCGATGACCATCACCGCGCCGAGCGTCAAAGCCTCGAGCATGCCCGGCGGCAGCCGGTCCTGCGATTGAATCAAACGCTGACGGCGCGTGTCGCCGACTACGCGCAGACTTTGCAGCACTTCGGTGCGGATCGTGTTGTTTTCGAGAATACGGCCGATGCCCTCGCTCTCCGGCGGTGGAGGCATCGTTGCCGTTAGCCGCACCGCGTGCAGCAAAAGCGCGACCGACGTCTGATCCTCGCCGCTTTGCGACGTTGCCAGCTCGACGTCGCGAACGTGAATCGCGTAGCGCGCAATCAGCCGCTGCAGCTCCCTGCGTTCGGGCTGAACGAGCAAACCGGCAAAATTGTACGCATCCGAGACGTACCCAGCCTCGGTATTGCTCGTCTCTTGTGCGGTCGAGAAATCGCTCCACACCGCGCCCACCAGAAAGCCGATGACCACCGAGTACAGCACGCCGACGACCGCGATGATAAAGCCCGCGACCTCATGGCCTTCGATCAGACTCTGCTGCGAAACGAAACGGCGGAAGATCGCGTGCGCCGTGACGCCGCCGGCTGCAAAGAGCAGAACGAAGAGGGGAAGAGCGATCAGGATCGGGACGTGCGAGAGCACCGCCTGCACCGAGGATGGCATGCTAACGAAGCGCGAAGACGCCGACGACCCCGCTGCCCAAGATCAACCAGATCGGATTGAGCTTCGTTCGATTGAGCACGACGAAGGTCAGCAGCGCCAAGACGATGGGGATCCATCCGGTGATCGCGCTCTTTCCGAAGGTGATGAGCCCGCCGATTGCCAGCCCGATCGCCACGGTTCCCAGGCCCTTCTGAATCGAATCGCGCCACGCCCAGCCGGCGAGCCGCCGCCAAAGGCGGCCGACGCCGAACGTCAGGATTCCCGTCGGGATGAAGAAGGCCAGCGCGCAGACGAGCGCGCCGAACGGGCCGGCTACAAGCTGCCCGATCTCGGCGACCATCATCATGTTGGGCCCAGGCGACATCTGCCCGGTGCTGTAGACGTGGATGAGCTGTTCTTCGGTGAGCCAGTGCTGCGTGTGAACGACCAGCACTTTCATCTCGGGAAACGCGGCCATTCCCCCGCCGATCGTCAGCAGCGAGAGATAGGAGAAGACGCGAATCAGTGCAGGGATCTGATCCATTGATCCTCCGCTTCGGCGGGCGGTTCCGGCTTGACGTGCGGACGATAGGTAAAGATCGCGACCGCGCCGACGACGAGCAAGACGACCGGCACGCCCAGCTTGAAGTAGTTGATCCCGAGCACGGCGGCCAGCACGAAGAGCGCGTCGTAGAAGCCCTTGAGCGATTTCTTGCCGATCTGAAACCAGGTCGACGCGAGCAGACCGACGGCCGCCGCCGCAACCCCGCGCAACGCCGCGGTCGCATACGGGCGGGCATGAGCGTTGCTGTACGCCATTCCTGCGGCGGTCATGAAGAAGAAGGCCGGCAAACAGATAGCGAGCAGCGCGAGCATCGCGCCGGCCGTGCCGTAGAGGCGGTCACCGGCGAGTATCGCGATGTTCGTCGCGTTGAGGCCGGGCAGGGTATTGCTGATCGAGGTCATTTCCAAGAACTCGTCATCACTGAACCATTTTTTCTCGCGCACCAGCGTGTTGCGCAGATACGCGACGACTCCGCCGCCGAAGCTGATGGCGCCGATCTTCAAAAAGACCAGAAAGATGTCGGCCGGCGAGACTCTCGCTTTGAGCGGTAAGCCTTTGGCTTTGACGGCCGCCTCACTCATGGGCTTGCGGAGGATTGCCTTTCAAGCGATAGACGAGACCGGTCTTTGTCGTGCCGAGGTAGAGCCAACCGGTCGCGATCAACTGCAGCTTGATGAAGAGCTCTTCTACGCGCGTTTTGACGAGCTGGTGAACGTCCTCGCGGCGATCGAACTTCGTTTGATAGGCGAACTCGCCGCACATGACCTTGTGGTCGCCGAGCGACCGCCACAGGGAAACGTTTGCTTTTGCGACGATGCCCTTGCCGAAGTCGATCGTCCCGAGATCCATCAGCACCTCTTCGACGAGCGTCGAGTTGACGAGCTCGACGCGTCCCTCCATCTCGCCGATCAGACCGGCGACCGCGGGCAGCGCCTGCGCGATCGTCTTGAGGTTCGTGCGATCGGCCGAGTGTACCGAGCTCACCGGAAAGATGCAGTTGTGCGAAAAGAGCAGGCGGAATCCGCCGACCTGATCCCTGAGCGGCAGCGCTTCCGATTTGAACTTGACGCGATATGGGCCGGCGATCTTGGGACGCACGTCGACCGACGCGGCGAGATTCATATCCGGGTTGCGAAACTTGAAGACGATCTCGGGATCGGAGATTGGAAAGCCGTCTTGGTAGGCGGTGCGGCGCCGCAGGATAAACGAGTTGTTATAGAGGCGGAAATCGGCGGTGTCGACGAACATCACCTCGCGAATTCGCGGGCGCAGCTTCGAAAGATCGAAGGCGTCGTATTTTACGCTTTTGACCGCACCGGCGGCTTCGGCGACGAGATCGCTGAACGATTTGAAGCCCCGCGCGCTGTAGAAGAAATCGGGCTTGAGAATCAGCTTCGCATCGAAAAACTGGACGCGATCTTGGGGGTGCCCGTCGGCGTAGGTGAGGGCTCCGTTCGCGGAGCTCGGTTTTAACTCTGTCGTCATTTTTGAACCATTCTCTGACCTCGTCAGATGTTGAACGTGTAACCCAGGAGCGGTCCCCCCATCGAAATGTGCTGCACGTGCTTGTCGGGCGGGAAGCCGTTATAGTTCAGCGCCCGGTACGTCGCGATCAGCGTCTGCCCGTGATTGAACTCATAGCCCGCGCCGCCCATGCCTTCCCAGGTCTGATTGTTGATCGTGATCCCGCTGCCGATGTCGGCGTAGTACGGGAAAAACCAGTGTCCGTCGCCGAGAAAGGCGCGTCCGCGAAGACCGACGACGACGTCGCTCGTGAGCTCGTCGCTCGTGATCGTGCCCGACGGCGCAATGAGCCCGCGCCGGCCGACCGTCGCGTTGTACGATATCGAGACGTTGACCGGGAACTGGCGAAAGCCGAAAAATCCGTTCAGATCGGCATTGTGGCCGTGAGCGAAGGTATAGCCGGCGCCGACCTCCCAGATCGCTGCGGAGAGATGGGCGTCCGTGCTGAAGGTCGCCGGAATTGCGACGCGCCCTTCTCGCCCGACGTCGATCGTCGAAAATGCTGAGGCGCTCGCGGAGGCGTTGACGTAGATGGCGTCACCGAAGAGGCTAAGGTCGCCCTTGCGCACGTCGAGCCCAAACATCCCCGCCGAGTTCAGCTTGGCGAGGTACTGCTGCGGGGTGACCTGCACGCTTCCCGAGACGAAGTGCGGAGGACGCGGTGAGCGCCGGCCTGCGGGCACGGTGAACTGATAGTCGGCGTTAACGCTAGGGCCCCAAATATACGGCGCGACCGTGATGTGGGTATTGCCGTCGTATTCCCGATCCATCAGCGTCGGTGAGGCGGCCGGAGCCGGCGTGGCCTCTTGCGCCCGAGCGTGCGCGGTCGCAGCGACAAGTGCGAGAGCGAACGCTGCACAAGCCCAGCCAAAGCGCGTCGGCGAAATCATTATGATGCTACCCGATTCCTTTCTCCGCAGATTGTAGGAGGTAGATTCCTTCTTGTCTATCCGAAATGCGAAAGCCCCTTTGCCATTCCGGGATAACGTCCGGGACGGAGCTCTGGTAGGATTATGGCGTTATGCCCGTGCGGTACTCCGCTCGCATTGGGGCCACGGCGATCGCCGCCGACGTTCCTTACGAGGAGCTGGCCGGCCGGGTCCTGGAGTTCGTACTTCAGGGCGCGATTGCCGTGGCTGCCGATCAGTTTGAGTGGGAGCACGAGGAGCTTCGGCGCGACGGCCTGACCGCGATCGAGTTCTTTCGCGAGGGAAAAGCGCTCTGGTGGGATCGAGAGTGCTTCGAGGCAGAGCAGGCCGATCCCGAGCGCAACGAACTGGATTCGGCGTTCTTCGATAGGCTCGATCGCGATCTGCGAACCCGGCTCAAGCGAGCCGGCTACGAAGTTCCGTCGCTGATCGCGTGCGCGAAGCCGCTTTACGCCGAGATCGCGGCAGACGTCGCCGATCGTTGCGCCGGCGCGCGTGAGAGCCTGCTCGTCGAGATTCTCGCCAGCTAACGAGCAGCGGCGCCGCTTCGGCGCCGCTGCAGTCGATCGTGCTCTCCTTACGCTAGTGCGAAGAGGGCGCGATCCAGAGCGTCGAATCTTTCCACTTCACCTTGACGGGGACGCACTTCGTGACCTGCTTTCCAGAATACGTCACGTCGTTGTAGAGCGGAAAGTGGTGCTGGATCTCCACACCGGGTGCGAAGTTGCCGTAGTCGGTTACGGTGCGCAAGAAGTTCTGCGCCGAGTTGCGATAACCGACGGCAAAGGTGATCTGTTCGGCGTTTTTCTTGCCGTAGATGATGTAGTCGATCTGCGTTCCCCCCGCCTTATGGCTGAGCGGCTTGGGGGAAACGATGAAGCAATTCTTGACGAGAACGGGTGCAGCCGCGAGCGCCGGCGCCATCGCCACGCCGGCGATCGCCGCACTCAGAGCGATGACGGTACCAATACGGCCGAGGGTCTTCATTGCGGTTTTCGGTCTCCTTTCAGGGAAAGCTCCGCGAGGACACTTTGCTCGTGAGGTTAGGTCTCCAATTCGGGTATCCTGCAACCGAGCGTAATCTCGCCTTTGATCTCGACCGGAAAATTGACGGAGCGGGCGATGAAGCAGAGGCGATGCGCGTCCTCGTGCAGGGCGAGCGCCCGTGCTGCGTCCCCTTCGGGCGCGATCGTTACCGCGGGGCGCAGCTCGACGCGTTCAAACTCGCCGGAACCGTCGGAGTTTTCGCGCATCGTGCCGACAGCGTCGTCCCGATAGGCGAGGACGACGATGCGGTTGGCGGAGCAGAGATGCAGGTATGAAAGCATGTGGCACGATGCGAGGCTGGCGACGAGCAGGTCTTCGGGATTGTAGCGGCTCGGATCACCGCGAAACGCGGGATCGCTGGAACCGGCGATCGCGGCTTTGCCCGGAGAAGCGATCGTGAAGTCGCGCCGATAGCTGCGGTAGTTCGTCGTGCCTTCGCCCTGCGGGGTCCATTGCAGGCACGTAGCGTACGAATGAGTCTTCACGGCGTCATCATAGCACGAGAGAGGCCGGCCACTTCGGAGATTTGAAGAGTTGGCCGATGCGCGTGATCACGTTAAACGCCAACGGAATCCGCTCCGCGGCGCGACGCGGCTTCTTCGCGTGGGCCGCGAGGCGCGATGCCGATGTCATCTGCCTGCAAGAGACGCGCGCGCAAGAGCATCAACTGCCGGCCGAGGCGTCGGCGCTTGCCGGATATACGGGTTACTTCGTCGACGCGCGCCGCCGAGGATACAGCGGGGTCGCGATATATTCGCGTCTCGAACCCGTCGCGCTGCGGCGCACGCTCGGATGGGAGGACATGGACGCCGAGGGGCGCTTCATCCAAGCCGATTTTGGATCGGTCAGCGTCTCTTCGCTGTACGTCCCGTCGGGAATCAGCGGGCCGGCGCGCCAGGCGTTCAAAATGGATTTCCTCGAACGGTTACTCGCCGTGCTGGCGAGCCTCCGTCACTCCGGCCGCAGTCAGATCGTCTGCGGCGATTTCAACATCGCGCACAAGATTGCGGACACCTACAATCCCGCGCGCAACGCTCTGATTACCGGCTTCCTCCCCGAAGAGCGCGCGTGGCTCGACACGCTCGTCGAAAAGGTCGGATGGGTCGATGCGTTTCGGGTCGTCAATCGCGAAGCCAAACAGTACACCTGGTGGTCGAACTGGCCCGCGGCCTGGGAACGCAACCTCGGCTGGCGCATCGACTATCAGCTGATCACGCCCAACTTAGCCGAACTCGTCACGCAGGCTTCCATCTACAAAGACGAACGCTTCAGCGACCATGCGCCTTTGACCGTGGACTACGATCTTTGACGATCATGCCTTGCCGAGGGCGGCCAGCACCTTCGGCGGGATTAGGCAGAAGAGCGTGCCTCGCGTCGACGAGGGGCCGGAGAGTTCGATGCCGGCGAGCGCACCTTTTTTGATTTCGAGGCTGGCCTCACCCGCGAGACGGCCTGCCGTTACGCTAAAGGAGGGCTCGTGCCCGACGAGCATCAGCGCGCGAGCATCTGCGTGATCGGCCACGATCGCCGTGCAGCTGTTGACGTCGAAACCGCCGGCGAGGCGATCGTCGAGAAGGAGCGCCTCACGCAGCTTGAGGCGGCTCGCGACGATCTCGGCGGTTTGGCGCGCGCGCGCAAGCGGACTCGTGACGATCGCGTCGAGGTCGAGCGAAAGCTCGGCGATCGCGCGCGCCTCACGCTCCATTCGTATGATGCCTTCGCGGGTTAGCGGCCGTTCGAAATCGCGGCCGATCCACTCGCTGGGTTCGACCGCAACGCCGTGGCGCAGAAAGTAGAGCCTCATTCGGTGTCGGGAGGCTCACCCGAGTCCCGCTGGTGCAGGAAGAACGAGCGCGAGTACTTCGCGGGAATCTCTTTGTAGGGACGCGGCTTCATGTTCAAGTCGAACGCGTTGACGATGCTGGCCGAATGCGCGTCGTTACGCCCGAGCGTGCCGAGATTCCAGTTGTCTTCGATGAAGCGCAGGATGCTGCCGAACTCGTAGACCGTATGAACGACGTGCGGCTTCACGTACGGCGAGACGATGAGCATCGGAACGCGAAAGCCGGGACCGCCCTGCCAATCGCGCGGCGTCGGCGGCTTGACGTGATCGTAGAATCCGCCCCAATCGTCCCAGAGAACGATGACGGCCGTGGAGTTCCAGTAGGAGCTGTTGCCGATGGCGTTGACGATCGAGGCGACCCACGAGGGGCCCGTGTCCTTGCCGGTCTGCGGATGATCCGAGTTGTCGCCGGTCGGAGTTACCCACGCGATGGCCGGAAGCTGCTTCTTGTTGATGTCACCGAAGATCGCGTTTGGAGTGTGGGAGACGTTCGTGTTCCACTCGGGACTGTTGCGAACCGCTTTGATGGCGTCGAAGGCGCTCCAGATGCCGGCTCCTTGGCACTTCGGGCAGTTCTTATACGAATAGACCCGAACGGCGTAGTACTTCCAGGAAACCTGCGCAGCGTCGAGCAGATCGCGCAGCGTAGTGTAGCTCAGACACGGGAAAGGGCCGCCGTACTCGTAGACTTTTCCTCCGCGCTTGATTACCGCCGTCACGAGCTTTGGTCCACCGTCGCAGCCCCAGGGAAAGTAGGAAGGCGTGTCGATCAGCGCCTCTTCGCTCGAAAGTCCCGTGCCGGCGGCGATCAGGTCCTGGTGGGCGGTGAAACTGCCGCTGGCTTGCGTCTGAAACATGTGATCGGAGAGTACGTACTGCTGCGCCATGTCCCAATACGGCTGGATGTATTTAGGATTGACGTACTGGTAGGGATACGTGCACGCCGGACCGCCGCTGCCGCGCGCCCCGTAACCCTCATTATCGAAGCCGTCCATCTTCTGCTTGTCGAAGTCGATCTGGAAGGTATCGTAGATGTGCCCGAGATCGGCGTTGGTCTGATAACCGTAGGACGACGGGAAGCCGCGGCCCTGAAGGTCGACCTCGGTTAGCGGAATCGTCGTCGGTTGGGTGATCGGCTTCGGGCAGCTCTCGGCGATCGGAGTCGGCATCGGCGCCGCTTTCCCGACCTTCGTCCCGTCGGCTCCGGGGAAGGTCGCAAAAAAGTTATCAAAACTTCGGTTTTCTTGGATCACGATCACGACGTGCTTGATTGGGCTGCTGCCGGCGGCGCGTTGCTGTGGAAACAGGCCGCCGGGAAGTGACGGGGTGCCGGCACCCGCACAGGAGACGCCGCCGGCGAGCAGCGCAAGCAGAATCAAAATGTTAGCAGAACGCATACGCTCGCGTTTCGACGCGAGCGCATGCGCCGCCCTCGGCAGGATGACAACGAACTCCGGTGCGATAATGCGTCGCCCATGACGACTTGGCAAACGCGCTTGCTCCACTCGCGGCCATCCCTTCCCGACGGCTATCGTTCGCTTGCTACGGCGGTCCATCGCGGGTCGACGACGCTCTTCGCCAATGCGGCGAGCGTCACCGACGAGTGGGATCAGCAGCGCGCCGGCTACACGTATGGCCTGTATGGCACGCCGACGTCCCTGGAACTGGCGGCGCGCATCTGCGAGATCGAAGCGGGGTGCAATACGTTGCTCGCGCCGGGCGGTCAAGCGGCGATCTCGCTGATCGATTTCGCGCTGCTCGAGGCGGGCGCTCACGTGCTGGTTCCGCGCAGCGTCTACCGCCCGAACAGACAACTGACGAGTACGCTGCTCGCGCGCTTCGGCGTCAGCGCGACTTTTTACGACCCCGGAATCGGTGCGGAGATCGGAGGGCTCTTTACCGAGCGTACGCGTTTGGTTTGGACGGAGAGCCCGGGATCGGTAACGATGGAGGTGCAGGACGTTCCGGCGATTGCTGCAGCGGCCCACGAACGCGGCGCGCTCGTCGTGCTCGACAACACGTGGGCGGCCGGCGTGCTCTTCGATGCGTTCGCCCACGGAGTCGACGTTACGATGCAGGCGCTCACGAAGTATGCGGGCGGCCACAGCGACGTTTTGCTCGGCTCGATCACGGTGCGCGACGAACGGCTCTACCGCCTCCTTGGTGAGGCGCGCCAAGTGCTGGGCTGTGCCGTCTCGCCGGACGATTGCAGTCTCGTATTGCGCGGTCTGCAGACGCTCGGCGTACGCCTCGAAGCGATCGAACGCTCTGCGCTGACGATTGCCAACTGGCTGGCGGAGCGGCCCGAGGTCGAACGCGTCTTGCATCCGGCGCTGGCGTCGTGTCCGGGGCACGAGTTCTGGGAGCGCGATTTCCTCGGATCCTCAGGGGTCTTCTCCTTCGTCCTGCACCGCGGCCCGAGCGAGCACCAAGTGCAGGCGTTCGTCGACGCACTGAAGCTCTTCGACATCGGTTACAGCTGGGGCGGGACGCACAGCCTTGCGGTGGCGTATCGTGTGGGGGGCTCCGGACGTCCCGCCTACGATCATCGCCTGGTTCGCTTGAGCATCGGGCTGGAGACGACGATGGATCTCATCGCCGACCTCGAGGGGGCCTTCAAAGCGCTGCGGGTGTGATTTTTTGGCCGCCCGGCGCGAAGAACGGGATGAGATGAGCGCGCGCAATGCCCAGCAGACGTTCGTAGAGCGGTTGGATCGTCACCCCGCGATCTTACACAAGATCTCCAGCGCGTATTGCGGCGAGCCGGCCGGCCGCGAGGACCTGCGCCAAGAGATCGTCGTGCAGCTTTGGCGCAGCTACCCTCGCTTCGACGAACGGATGGCGTTCTCGACGTGGATGTACCGGGTCGCGCTCAACGTCGCGATCTCCTACGCCCGGCGGCAACGCCGCACCAACGCCCGGGTCGAGCTTGCAGAACCCGCGATCATCGAAACGCTTTCCGCTTCGCCGGCGGCACCGCAGGACGAGCGGATCGAGCGCGTGTTAGCGTTCGTCAACGAACTCGACGAACTCAACCGTGCCTTGATGCTGCTCTACCTCGACGACTATCCGCATGCCGAGATCGCGACGATCCTCGGGATATCGCAGAGTAACGTCGCGACCAAGATTTCCCGTATCAAAGAGCGGCTCAAACGCGACGTCGCCGCGCGCCCAACTACGTAACGAATGGAGAACGACATGGAACTCGACGAACTCAAGGCCATCTGGACGCGCGATAACCAGCGCCTCGAGCGCAGTCTGCACCTCAACGCCGAGCTGCTGCAGCAGTTGAGCGTGCGCCAAAGCGGCCGGTCACTGCGTCCGCTTTTCGGCGGAACGATCCTCGAACTCGTACTGGATTTCGCCGGCATCCTGCTGATCGGTTCGTTCGCAGCCGATCACTACCGGGAGCCGGCGTTCTTCGTCCCGGCGCTCCTTTTGGGAGCCTATGCAGTTGCCATTTTTGCCGCGGTCTTGAGTCAAGCCGTCGCTTTGGGAACGATCCGTTACGACGAGCCGGTCGTCGCGATCCAGGCTCGTTTAGAGGCGCTGCGCTTGCAACGCATACGGACGACGCAGGGGACGCTGCTCTTTGCGCCGCTGATGTGGCTGCCGCTGACGGTCGTCGCGTTGAAGGGCCTCTTCGGCGTGAACGTCGCGCTAAGCGACCCGTTGTGGCTGGGGGCCAACGCGCTCTTCGGCATCACCGTAATCCTCGCGGCGGTCTTCGTTGCGCGACGCTTCGGCCGGCATCTACGGGAATCGAGCCTCGGTCGCGCCCTCGCGGACGAGATCGCCGGGCGCAGTTTGGCGGCTGCGCTCGACGATCTCGCCGCGATCGGGCGGTTTGCCGCAGACGGCTAGTCGCTTTTTTCGATTCAGGCGCTCAACGTGCGCAGCGGTACCGTTGCGGGCTCTTGCTCGACGCGCATCAGCGTCGTGGTAAGGCCCTGGGCGAAATCGTAGGTATGGAGGAGAAAACCACCCGGTTCCCACGCCAGCCCCGAACGATGCGGAAGGAGGGTGAGCGCCGGCGCGGTACTCGGGGCGCTGACGCCGAGCGTCCCGTACCAGCGCCGCGCGAGGGGCTGGTGAACGTGGCCGCAGATGATGCGTGAGATCTGCGGGTGTACGCGCACGATCTCGGCCAGCTCGTCGCGTCCTTGGAAACGTTGGCGATCGAAGCGGCGCACGCCGGTCGGAAAAGGCGGGTGGTGCATCGCCAGGATCGTCGATGTCAGCGGGCGTTCCCGCAAGCGCCGCTCGAGCCACTGCAGGCCGGCGGAGTCCAAAAATCCATTGCTCTCGGGCTCGTCGCTGGAATCGAGCGCGATGACGCGCAAACGCTCCATCTCGATCGTGAAGAAGACGCCGTGCGGAGACTGCGAGAGGTATCCATGATCCGGAAACGAGCGGCGCAAGGCGTCGCGCCGGTCGTGATTGCCGGGTATCAGGTAGACGGGCAACGCGCAATCGGCGATCAGTTCGCGCAAGCGCGCGTACTCGCCCGGCGTCCCGGACTCGGTCAGGTCACCGGTTGCGACGATTCAGTGCGGCGCCGGGCGCAGATTGGCGATTGCCGCGAGAGTACGCCGAAGGGGCCGCGCGACGTGCGGCATGTGATGCAGCACGTGGCCCCGCCGCTTGACGTGCATGTCGCTGATCTGCGCGACGATCACGGCCCAAGCGTAGCAGCCCCAGATTATCGGCGCGTTAAGGAGAGCGGTTCGAATCCTTTGAACGCAATGCCGGCGGAGAGGAAAGCGAGCAGTGCAGAGGCGATCATCGCTCCGCGAAAACCTTGGAGATAGGACGGCGACGCGGTGACGACGACGCCGAGCACCGCGATGCCGATCAAGCCGGCGGTGCGGGCGACGGCGTTGTTAACGCCCGACGCGACGCCGGCGTGTTGGACCGGAACCGAGTCCATCACGGTCGTCGTCAACGGCGCGACGAAAAGCGCGCCGCCGCAACCCAAGACGACGGCTGCCGGAAAGAAGGTCGTCCAATAGCTTCCGCCGCTGCCGGGCAGCGCGTAGGCGAGGAAGCCGAGTCCGGCGACGATTCCCCCGAGCAGTAACGGCGTGCGCGAACCAATCCTTGCGACGAGGCCGCCCGACCAGCGCGACGCCGCGACCATGATAACGACGAACGGCAGCAACGCGGCGCCCGCGGCCGTCGGCGTGTAATGGTGGAGGTTGATCAGAACGAACGGAACGAAATAGAGGCTGCCGCCGAGCGCCCCGTAGAGGAAGAACGTATAGATGTTGGCCGCGCTGAAATCGCGCGAGGCAAAGAGTTCGCAGCGAACCATTGGGTCGGTCTCGCGACGTTCGACGAAAACGAAGAGCGCCAGCACCGCGCACCCGGCGCAGACGACGATCAGTTCGAACGCCGAAATATGGCCGGCGTTCATCCCGATCAGTCCGTAGACGAGCAGCGCGAGTCCGAGCGTTGCCAGGACCGCTCCGCTGACGTCGATGCGGCGGACCGCCGACTCGTCGCGGCTCTCGCGAACGCCGGCAAAGACGATCAGCAGCACCGCGACCGCAATGGGGATGTTGATCAGGAATACATATCGCCAGGAATAGTGCTGCGTAAGCCAGCCGCCGACGAGGGGGCCGGCCGCCGACGTCAACGCGGAGAAGCCCGACCACAGTCCGATCGCGCGGCCGCGATCCGCCACGCCGTACGCCGCGCTGATCATCGCCAAGCTCCCGGGGGTCAGGAGCGCCCCACCGATCCCTTGGACGCAGCGCGCGGCGATCAGCGTCTCCGGCGTGCCGGCGACGGCGCAAGCGAGCGACGCGAGGGCGAAAATCGCCACGCCGGCTGCAAAGATCAGACGGCGGCCGTAGAGGTCGCCTAGCGAGCCGCCAAGCAGGATGAGCGCCGAGAGAAAGAGCGAGTATCCTTCGATGACCCACTGCGTCTGGGCCGTCGTCGCGTGCAGTTCGCGCTGAAGGACCGGAAGCGAGACGTTGACGGCCGTGCTGTCGATGAAGCTCATCGCCGAGCCGAGGATCGCGGCGATCAAAACCCACTGGACCTTCACCCGGCGGCCTTTCTCCGCCACGCACGCGGCACCCGTAGCGGAGTCGAAGTGCGAGTGCACAAATCTTTGCGCGGTGAGCTCGCTGCTCGATCGGCCGTTACGAACCGCAATCCTTGCCGCGGCGAACAGTTCCCTCGTGCGCAGCGGCGTCTCCCGCTACGGAATGCGCTTGGGTGCGGGGCGTTTTGTCGCGGGCGAGAGCTTCGAGGAGTTCATGCCGGTCGCGCGCGAGACGCAGCGGCGTGGGTTCGCGGTGGCGGCGACGCTCTTGGGAGAGAGCGTCAACGACGTCGCGCAGACGCGCGCCGTCGCTGCGGAGTACTGCAGGCTGCTCGAAGCCTTCGCGCGCGAGAGCCTCGACGCCAACGTCGCCTTTAAGCTGACACACGTCGGCCTCGACATCGATCCGCAGCTCGCGCTGGAAAACGCCGCGACGATCGCCGCCGTCGCGCGCGAGACGGGGAATACGTTTCGCATGGACATGGAACAGTCGCGCTACGTCGACGCGACGCTCGCGATCTACCGTGAGCTGCAGCAGCGGCACGGCTGCGCCGGTTTCGTGCTGCAGTCGTACCTGCATCGCAGCCAAGCAGATCTCCGCGCGATGCTTGCGGCGGCGCCGAACGTGCGCATCGTCAAGGGCGCCTATCTCGAGCCGAACACCGTCGCCTTCGAGCACAAACGCGAGGTCGACGAGAATTATCTCAGGCTTGCCGAGATCGCGTTGAGCGCCGGCGGTTACACCGCGATTGCGACGCACGATCCGGCGATCGTCGCGCACGTCATCAACCTCGTCGCGTCGCGGGGGCTGCCAAAACGCGGACGCTTTGAGTTTCAAATGCTCTACGGAATCGCCGAGCCCCTCGCGGTTTCGCTCGTCGAGCGCGGCTATCGCGTGCGCCTTTCGGTACCATATGGAGATTTTTGGTTTCCGTACTTGATGCGGCGGCTTGCCGAGCGGCCGGCGAATCTCGGTTTCTTCCTCCGCCACGCCTTGAGGCTCCGATGAGGCGGCTGCAAGGAATATGGGCGGCGGTGCTGACGCCGATTGCCGAAGGACTCGAGCCCGATGCGGGGCGCGCGGCGCCGTACTATCACGAGCTGCTGCGCGGGGGCTGCGATGGAATCAACGTGTTGGGCACGACCGGCGAAGCGATGTCCTTCAGCACGGGCCAGCGCATCCGCTACATGGAGGCGCTGGCCTCGGACGGACTGCCGATGGACCGGGCGATGGCGGGAACCGGGGCGTCGTCGCTCGACGATGCCGTGCGGCTGACGCGGGCTGCGCTCGACTGCGGCTTCACGGCTGCGCTCGTGATGCCGCCGTTCTTTCACCGCGACGCGAGCGACGAGGGAGTCGTTGCCTTTTTCGACGCGCTGCTCGCAAGGGTGAACCCCCCGCCGCGCAGCGTGCTGCTCTACAATTTTCCGCGCATGAGCGGCATCACGTTTTCGGCCGAGCTGGTCGACCGGCTCGTCGCTTCGAGCGAAGACCGGATCTTCGGCATGAAGGACAGCTCCAACGACGCACGGCTGCAGAAGGAGATCGCGCTGCGTCATCCCGGGTTCTGCATTTTCCCGGGATCGGAGAGCGATCTGCTCGGCGCGAAGTCGCGCGGCGCAGCCGGGTGCATCTCCGGCAGCGTCGCGCTTTGGGCGCGCTTCGCGAAGAACGTCTTCGAATCCGAGGATGCGGAAAAGGGGCGCGTGCTCGACGGCCTCCGCGCGGCGCTCGACGGCGTGCCGTTCGTCCCGGCGGTGCGCCACCTGACCGCGGCACAGCGCAGCGATCCGCAGTGGGAGCGCGTCATGCCGCCGCAACGGGCGCTCTCGCCGGGAGAGCGGGGCCGGGTCGATGCTCTTTCGAGCCCGGACTAGACGCTACTTCAGCGAGAAGGCCGTCAGGTTTCCGTTTTGGTCCGAGCAATAGACCCAGCCGTTAACGACGATTGGGCTCTGCCAGTGAATGCCGCCGATATTCCGTCCGCCGCCCCGCGCGCTGCTCCAGAGCTGCGCGCCGGTTGCGGCGTTGAGCGCAACGAGCTCGTTGTTGAAGGCGACGAAGAGTATGCCGTTGGCGACCACCGGCGACGAGCCCTCACCGGTGCTGCTTCCGGGGGTCGCCTGCCAGATGCTGTGCAGCATGCTCGCTCCCGAAGAAGTGGACTGCAAGCGATAGGCGGTCACCGAACTGCTGAAGCCGAGAAAGATCCATGGGTTGCTCGAGCCCTTGGCCCAGATTGCCGGCGCAGAAAAGAGTCCGTCGGGAAGATCGACCTCTTGCAGTTCGCCGCCGACGCCGGGAAGCGCAGCGCGGTTGAGCAGCTTGAGGATTGCGTCCTTGCCGCCCTCGACGAGCATGTACGGCGTTTGGCTGGAAGCCTGCGCCGGAAGTATCCCCGGCGAGGAACTTCCTAGATCGGTATCCCCGTTTTCGAGCTGCTGGTAGTTCTTCGGCGTATAGGTCCCGAGCAGATCCGCGAGATCGGCGCTCAGCGCGAGCAGCGTGTCACCGTAGTTCTTGCCCCCCGAGTTGGCGTCGAACTGCCCGTTACCGGTCGCGGCATAGACGCGGCCATTCATCGTCGGATCCGGGTCGACGACGGCCCCCCCGCGTCCCCAAATACCGGAGCGCTGCTGGGAACACGAACTCGCCGTCGGCAGCTTTCGGTCGTTGCTGCAGAGCGAGTTGAAAACGGTTTTCTTCCCGTCGCTGAGCCGCACGGCGACGACGTGCCCGTCGTAGGGCGGAGCATCGCCGAGGTAACCAGAGGTAACGGCGTAGACGTAGCCGTTGGCGAGGTTGAGCGGTGACGCGTCTTTTTCGGTCTGCGGCAGACGCGTGATGCGCGCCGGGAAACCCGGGGCGCGCAGCTCGCGTCCGCGCGCCGCGGAGAGCTTGTGAATCATCCCGTCTACCCCTGGCACGTAGATCGATTTGCCTGACGGATCGGCGGCCGGCGTCGAATCGGTGATCTGCGAACCGTGCGTCGCGAATCGCCACATGATCTTGCCGGTCATCGCGTCGATCCCGAGGGTGACGCCGCTCCTGGTCGTTTGATAGAGCATCGGTAGCGTTGCGCGGCCGACGCGCACGTGCTCGAGCAGAATCGGCGTCGAATCCGCGACCTCCCCGAGCGACGTTTGCCAGCGCTCGTGAAGATGCCTGACGTTGTGCCGGTTTAGCGTGCGTTCCGCCGAGTTGAAACTGCTTCGCGCGGAATCGAATCCGAAGAGCGGCCAATCCGTGGCCGGCGCTGGAAGAAGCGTCGCGAAGAATAGGCCGGCGACAGCGGCCAACGTAACGCTCGGTCTTGCCATGGCGAGGACTTCGGCGAGGGCACCTTCAAGGTCTGCCTATGCCCGATTTGAGTAAGGCGTCCAGTCTGACGCCGCCGGTTCAGAAGGTCATCGTCGACGTCCCCGGCTGGCAGCAAGTCACGCCGCGAATTCCCGATACGCAGCAGCGGCGGACGCTCGAGCGCCGGCGCAGCATCCGCGAGATCGTCTTCGGGGCACAAGACGGCATCCTTACGACGTTGGGTATCATTACCGGCGTGGGCGTCGCCGAGGGCGAACGCGCGGCAGTCTTCATCAGCGGCTTTCTCGCGCTGCTGGCCGGCGCGCTCTCGATGGGCGTCGGCGAGTACCTCGGGCGAAAGGCAGAGCGCGAGGTCGTGCAGGCGACGATCGACATGGAGAAGCGCGAGATGGCGGCCGACCCGCAGGGCGAGTTCACCGAGCAGGTTGCGTACTACAAACTCAAAGGGTTCAGCGCCGAGGAGGCCGAGATGATCGTGCGACGCCTGGCGCAGCATCCGGACATTTATCTTTACGAAATGGTGCGCGACGAGTTCGGGATCGACCCGCGCGAGGCCGAGAGCGCCGGGCTGCGGGCGCCGATGGCGATCGGGTTCTCCTTTGCGGCCGGATCGCTCGTACCGATCGTCGCGTTCGCACTGCCGCTTACCATTGCATCGGCGACCATCGCGGCGTTGGCCTTCGCGCTTGTCGGGCTCTTCGCGGTCGGCTACTACGCCGGAACGCTCAGCGAGCGCAACGCGCTGCGCAAGGGGTTCGAAGTCGCCGCGTATGGCTGCGGCGTCTTCGGGATCTCGTATCTGGCGGGGCATTTCATTCCGCCGCTCTTTGGACACGCGCCCATAGCGGTAGGCGGGTAAGGCGCGGCAGGGGTTGTTTTCGGCGGCGGGCCACGCGCTGGTGGCCGGCATTTCGCAAGCGGCGACGTTCTTTTGGGACAGCCTTTTCGGGCTGATCTTCGGTTTTCTGATCTCGGCGGTCGTTCAAGTGATGCTGACGCCCGCGACGATGGAGCGCTACCTCGGGCCCGGAATGCGCGGGCTGCTCAATGGTGCCGGATTCGGGATCATTTCATCCTCGTGTTCGTACGGCGCCTCGGCCGCAGCGCGGGGATTCTATCGCAGCGGCGCGGATATCCGCTCCGTTCTTTCATTTCTGATCTCGTCGACGAACATGAACGTCGCGATCCTAATCCTCTTCTGGTCGTTGCTGGGGTGGCGCTTCGCCTTTGCGGAGTTCTTCGGCGGGGTCATCATCATCGCGGTCGTGACCATCGGGCTCTCCCTGTTGTTCGGCAGCGGAGAACTCGCGCGGCTGCAGCGCGAGTACAACTCGGCCAACGAAGCGGAGGACGAGGGCTGCGAGCACCACCACGCGGGCGCCGAGCCGGCGGCGCGCAGCTGGAGTACGGTGGCGTCTACCGCAATGGCCGACGTGCGGATGCTGCGCACCGAGCTTATCCTGGGCTATCTGATCGCGGGATTCGCCGCGGCGCTGATTCCGACCGGCCTTCTCGCCGCCGCTCTGCGGGCGGTCGGCTCGGTGCCGTTCATCGGCTACGTGCTGCTGCTGGCGGTCGGACTGCTGATCGCGGTCGCGACCTTCATCTGCTCGATGGGGAACGTGCCTGTCGCGCGTTATCTTGCCAACGCGGGCATACCGCTTGGAGCCAACACCAGCTTCATCTATGGCGATCTGCTGATACTTCCGCTGATCGCGATCTACCGCAAGTCGTTTCCGGCGAAGATCGCGTGGGCGTTCGTCATATTGTTCGCCATCGGCGCGATGCTCGCCGGCGCGATCATGGAGCGGCTGATCGGCAACACGGTCGCCGGGATGTCGGAGGCGGCCATGACGATCAACGATCGCTTTACGCTGATCTCCAACATCGTAGGATTGGCGGCGGTCGTGGCGCTCGCGATTGCCGCGGCGGTTACGCGCGAGCGCAGGGCGAACGCCCGCGAGTAGTCGCCGGCAGCGCGCTGACGGGCGGAGCCGGCGCTAAAACGCCGCGACGCCGTGCGGGGTTCCCCATCCCACGCACGTGTTGTAGCGGCCCATCGCGTATGCGCACGAGCTGCCGCCGTGTTCGACCGGATAGAGATGCTTGTGGTGTGCGGTTTCCCAGAACGTGCGGCCGCCTTTTTGTGCTGCGGCATTTCCTGCCAAGCCAAAAACGCCGGCTAAAAACGGAGCCGCGCCGGCGGTGCCTTCCACGGTGATCCATCCGTTCTGGTCGTAGCTGTCATACTCGGAAAGGTTGGTCGCAACCGACGCGACGTCGTTGGTGAGGCGCCCGCGGCAGTAGGGATCGTGCTGCCAGCTCGGTTTGCGCTCGCTGGTGCAGCCGCCGCTTTCACCTGGCCAGACGCTCTCGCTCCAGCCGCGCTTTCCGCCGCCGCCTTTCGAGAGCACGGTGCCGCCGATTGCGACGACGCTGTCGAAAGCGGACGGATAGCCGGCGCCGAGGCCGCCGTCGCCGGCGCTCGCGAGATATTCGACGCCCTTGGCTCGAAAATATGACTTGTCGACGCAGTCGGAGCCCTCGCAGCCCCAGCTCACCGAAACGACGTGCGCACCGAGTTTGACGGCCTGGGTGAGTGCCGCTTCCAAGTCTTTTGTGCCGTTGGAGTTCGCTTCGACGAGATCGATCGTGCAGTTGGGACAACTCGCTGACAGCATCTCTACGTCGAGATCGATCTCGACGCCCCAGTCGCCGTTGCCCTCGGGGTAGTCACCGGTCTGTCCGTCCTGATTGTATTTCGTAAAGTTTGCCGGAGGCAGCCCGAACGTCGAGCGATAGCTCGCAAGATCCGTCGAGACGTTGGGATTGTCGTACGCATCGACGACGGCGACGATCTGGCCGGTGCCCTTCGACGCCGACGGCAGGTCGTAGGCAGCCTCGAGATTTTCGGGCGACCAGCCCGCCGGCGCATCCGGGGAGAGGCCGCGGCTGCGGACCACGACGTTGGTGTGAATGGTGCCGGATCGTGACCCTGCGTTCGGCGCGGCGGGTGCCGCGGGCGTCGCGGTCGAGCTGCATCCCGCCAAAGCGGCCGCGGGAACGAAGAGAATCGCTAAAAGAAGAATCCGTGGCATGGGGATGCCTCCCTGATATTAGGAGCCGGACACGCTCAATGTAACTCCAAGCAGCGCGCCCGATTTGCTGCCGAAATTCTTCGACATCTTCTTCACCGGCGGGCCGCCGGCGGGGTATTTCCAGTATCCGAGCGACGAAGTCTTCGAGCTGTCGCCGATCTGATAGGGGACGATGATCTGCGAGGTCACGGTGTGAAGCCATGATAGTGCGGGATAGATCGATGCGAGCGAGAGCGTTACCGTACCCGCAAGTTGTGCTTTAAATGTCTTGGGGACGGTCAGCCGAAAGATCTTCAAGGCGTTCGTTTTGCCCACGCCGCTTTCGATCGTGATATAGGTGCCGTCCCACTGGACCTGCCCGGCCGTAGCGTTCATACCGGCTGGGAGCGTCACTTGGTAGAAGTTGCGCTCGGCGTGCGGCTGAACGGCGAACGAGAAGACGTTCGGGTAGGCGTAACCGTCGACGTACAAATCGCCCGTGTTGTCGTACCCGCACTCGCTTGCGGAGAATCCGGAGGAGTACATGACCGCGGGATTCTGTTCCTCATGAAAGACGGCGACATATCCGCCGCTGGTCGCCGCGAGCGTCTGCGTTGTCGGGTCGAAGGAACAGCCGTTGGTCGTGTAGGGGAGCACCAAGTGCGCAATCGGCGTCGTGCCGCCGTGCTTGAACTCGTCCAGACCGTGGTCGCCGGCGATAAAGACGTTGCCCTTCTTATCGGAACAGGCGGCATACCCGTTCTCTTGGATCGTCGACCGCAACTGCCCCGACGGAAAGTCGAGAACGTAGACGCCCTTCTGCCCCACTACGTAAAGCAAGGGACCGATCTTCCCCACGGCACGCTGCGCCGGCGGGACCGCGCTCGCGGGGACGAACGGTACGGATGACGGCGAGCCGCCGCAACCGCAGAGCAGCGCGAAACCCGTGCACGATCCGACAAAAGCACGGACCAGGAATTGGAACCTCAACGGTACCTCCGAAAGGAGCGGACAGACGCTCCCGCTACTAGTACGCGAAGCGGGGACTCGAGCCATGCTTGCGGAAAGCCTGAGCTTCGTTTTTCTTCCTTGAAGGGGAGCCCCCAAGTGCGCTTTCAACCATTGCTATTTGTTCTGGTTTCGTCAGGCCTCGTGCTGACGAGCGCGTGTTCGTCAAGCAACGGCTCGCCGAGCCTCGCGCAGCAGGTTCTTCCAGTTACCGCAGGCCACCACAGTTCCGGTTCGGCCGGCCTCTACATCAAGCACGTCGTCGTCATCATTCAAGAGAACCGGACGTTTGAGAATTTCTTCGCCGGATACCCCGGCGCAAACGCGCCGATGTACGGCTACGGCAAGGACGCGTCGGGGAAGCGCATCAAGATTCCGCTCCGCGCGGTAACGATGGAGAACTCGCCGAACCTGCCGCACTCGTTTGTCGCGGGGCTTCGGATGTGGGACAAGGGCCAGATGGACGGCTTCAGCAAATACGGACGCGCAGGGTACTCGTACGTACAGCGTGGCGAGATCGCACCGTACTGGCAGATGGCGAAGCAGTACGTTCTGGCCGACGACATGTTTCCGACCGAGATCGGACCGAGCTACACCGCGCACCTCACGCTGATCGCCGGGACCGACAACCTCAGTCCGACGAAAGCCGAAGTGGACTTCCCCAGCGCCGCGCCGCAAGATTGCGATTCGAAATCGGGGACGACCAGCTCGTTCGTCGATGAGTATCGGATCGTGCACTGGCGGCTTGGGCCGTTCCCGTGCTTCACGCAGTTCAAGACGATGGCCGATACACTCGATGCGGCCAGCGTCTCGTGGAAGTATTACGTCACCAAACTGATGAACGCCGGAATCTGGGCGCCGTTCGAAGCGATCTACGACGTACGCTACGGCCCGGATTGGACCAAGGATATCGGCGCACCGCCGTACACCGTCCTGGACGACATCAAGAACGGCGACTTGGCGAACGTCGTCTGGGTTACACCGACCAAGATCGACTCGGATCATCCGGGAAGCGCCGGCGACCGAGGGCCGTCGTGGGTCGGTGCGATCGTCAACGCGATCGGGGAGAGCAAGTATTGGAATTCGACGGCGATCGTCGTCGTTTGGGACGACTGGGGCGGCTTGTACGATAACGCGCCGCCGCCGCAGCTGGATTTCCGCGGCTTGGGCATCCGCATTCCCTGTCTCATCGTCTCGCCGTATGCAAAGCAGGGTTACGTTTCGCACACGCAATACGAGTTCGGGAGCATCCTTAAGTTCATCGAGCAGGCCTTCAGCCTGCCGCCGCTTGGGGCGACATCCGACGGCTACACGGACGTGCGCGCCAACAGCATCCTCGACAGCTTCGACTTCCACGCGCCGCCGCGCGCGTTCACTCATATTCCCACGAAATATCACATCAAGGACTATTTGCATGAACCCAAATCCTGGGTCGACGAACCGGTCGACGACGAGTAAGCTCGCCCTCGCGGCGGCGCTCGCGCTCTCCGCCGCTCCAGCGGCCGCTCCGGCGGCCGTCTCCGGACTCGCATGGGATTCCGTGACGAAGATGTCGATAGGCGCGGACCCGTCGTCGCTGCAGCCGGGATCTTTCGACGCGGACTATGCCGCGGCGGCCTCCGGGTCGCCGTCGTCCGGCGGGGGCGGCCTCTTCGGGCACATGGTCCCCGGGGGCATCATGGCGCTGATGCAAAACGGCATGGCCGAGCGGCACTATATCGCCGGCAGCAAGGAACGAACCGACCAGCCGGCGATGGGGACCGCAACGATCCTCGACTGCGGCTCGCGGACGCTCACGACCCTCGATCTCAAGAAGAAGACGTATCGCGTCGTTTCGCTCGACCAGCCGAACTCTTCGCCGGCTCCATCGAAGGGCGGCAACGGCGACGGATCGTTCAAGGGCGACGACACGAAGATCGCGATCGTCATCACGAACCAGTCGCTCGGCTCGCGGGAGATCGACGACCAGCCGACCAACGGCTACCGCTCGCAGATGCAGTTTACGATGACGAAGTCTTCGGGTGAGTCGGAGACACACGACGGAAACCTCATCGCGTACTACGCGGGCTTCGGGATGCCGGCCGTGCAGTGCTCGCCCGGCATGCCGAGCAATTTGGGTAGGATGAACCCCGGCCAGCGGTTCGGCATGATCCCCGGCGTCGCGTCGCAGGTGATGCGGGTGCTGGCCACTGCCGGCCTCGACAAGCGATTCAGCGTGCAGCAGAGCGGCCCGAGCCTGCCGCTGGGCAACTTCGCGATGTACCAGGCGATCTCGTTCGACCAACGCGGGCGCTCGATGACGCTGATTACCGAGCGCGGCAACTCTCGGCCGATCGACGCCGCCGATTCGATTTTCACCATTCCGAGCGATTTCACGAAAGAACAATGAGCAACGACATCACGCCCCTGCTTTGGTTCAACGGAAAAGCCGAAGAAGCGGTAGACTTCTACGTGGCGAGCTTTTCCGACTCGAAGCTCAGCAACGTCAGCCGTTACGGCGCCGAGGGGCCGGGCGACGAGGGCGAGGTCATGATGATCGAGTTTTCGCTCGAGGGTCGGGATTATTTGGCGCTCAACGGCGGGGACGGCGACGAACAGGATAGCGGCTCGGATATCCCGCAGGGCGGCATCGCGCTCTTCGTAACCTGCCAAACGCAGGCGGAGGTCGATCGGCTCTGGGAACGGCTCGGCGAGGGCGGAGAGTATCTGCCTTGCGGCTGGCTGCGCGATAAGTTCGGCTTCGCTTGGAACATCGTGCCAAGCGGGCTGGGAGAGCTGCTCGGTAACCCCGACCGCGAGAAGGCCGGGCGTGCGATGAAGGCGATGATGGAGATGGGCAAGCTCGACATCAACGAGCTGCGGCGCGCCGCCGAGGAAGGGTAGTCGACGAGCGGCTAGCGCCGTCCCTGCGCCAGCATTACGCGAGCCGCGTTCCAGCCGGCCGCGCCCATGACGCCGCCGCCGGGGTGCGCCGCCGCTCCGCAGAGATAAAGCCCGCGGATGGGCGTTGCGTAGCCGGCGAAGCCCGGCACCGGGCGAAACGCGAAGAGCTGATGCAGCGGCATCGCCCCTTGGAAGATGCTTCCGCCGGTTAGGCCGAAGGTCGCTTCAAGATCGACCGGCGTGAGAATCTGACGGTCGATCACCGAGTCTTTGAAGCCGGGTGCGTACCGTTCGACCACGTCGAAGCAGCGGTCGGCGTACTCGTTGCGCAGCGCGTCGGTCCAGGGGCCTTGCGCGAGCTCGTAGGGCGCGTACTGCGTGAACATCGACATCAAGTGTTTGCCCGGCGGCGCGACGGTCGAATCGAGCGAGGACGGCAGCGTGCATTCGACGACCGGCTCCTTCGAGAAGCTGCCGTACTTGGCGTCGTCGTAGGCGCGTTCGATGAAGTCCTGATCGGGGCAGAGATGCACGGTGCCAAAGTGCTGCGGGCCAGGCTCGTGGCCGGGCAGAGCGCTGAAGCTCGGCAGACGCTCGAGCGCGACGTTGATCTTGCACGACGCGCTGCTATACGAGATGCGCGCGACCGCATCGCGAAACTCGTGTGGAAGCTCCGCCGGTTCGAGCAGCTTTTCGAACGTGACGTGGCAATCGACGCCGCTGGCGACGTGCTTGGCGGCGAACTCGTCGCCGCCGGCCAGCGCGACTCCGGTCACGCGGCCGTCCCGCGCGAGAATTCGCGTGACTTCGGCCTCGGTCTTGATCTCGACGCCGAGCGCGAGCGCCGCCGCGGCGAGGGCCTGCGTCAGACCGCCCATGCCGCCGCGCACGTAGCTCCAGACGCCGCGCTTGCCGTTGGTCTCGCCCATCACGTGGTGGAAGAGCACGTAGGCGGTGCCCGGCATCGAGGGCGCCATGAAGGCGCCGATGATCGCA
The DNA here is from genome assembly GCA_036489315.1 of Candidatus Cybelea sp. Lineage (NCBI taxonomy): Bacteria > Bacillati > Vulcanimicrobiota > Vulcanimicrobiia > Vulcanimicrobiales > Vulcanimicrobiaceae > Candidatus Cybelea > Candidatus Cybelea sp. The sequence goes on along the minus strand of DASXFZ010000010.1, from coordinate 36,836 downwards.
TCGGTTGCGATCGTGCCTTTGAGCTCTTCGGATTCGAACCAGCGGTCGAGAAGAGGGCGTGCGGCGCCGGTGAGTACTTCGATCGCTTCGCCCATCGAGGGGCCGAGACGCTGCAGCGCGCGCCCCATCTTTCCGGCTTCGAGCAGCTGCGTCAGCGTCGGACGAATCAGATTGGGCGGAACCCGCGTGAGCGTCGGTTCGACGACCGATGCGACCCGCTCGAGCATCGCTTCGTAGCGCGGATAGCTTGCGGCGTCGTGCGCGCTGAACTTCGCGATCTCTTCAATATCTTTGGCCATGCCCGCACCGAGCATCAGATAACGCCCGTCGAGGAACGGCGAGAACGACGCCGGGTTGCGTTCGATCGCCTCGAAGCCGTACTCGGCCAGCTGCAGATCGCGGATGATCTCAGGGCGGAACAGACTGTTGACGTAGGCTGCCGTCGAGACCTTGAAGCCGGGGAAAACCTCCTCGGTAACGCACGCACCGCCGACGACGTAGCGGCGCTCGAGCACCAGCACCTTCCAGCCCGCCTTTGCCAGATAGCACGCGGTCACGAGCCCGTTGTGGCCGCCGCCGACGACGATCGCGTCGTACTGAGACCTCAAATTTTCACCCTCACGCTGAAGTAGGCGTTGAACGGCGCCATCAACGAGCTGGTCTGATCGTTGTAGGTTCCGAAGTACGGTTCGTAGGGATAGCGCAAAAACGTCTGCACGTTGTCTCCGGGATTGTACGCATTGCCGACCGGCGGCGAACTCGGACCGCCCACGAGATTCGTATACGAACAGACCTGGCTGTTCCAGAGGTACGTGAACCCCGTACGTTGGCCGCCGAAGCAGGTCTGGAGCAGGTTTGCCAGCGTGAGCGAGAGATTGACGCGCGGCGAGACGTCGTAGGCGATCTGCAGGTGGCCCAACAACTGCGCCGGCTCGCGGAAAGCGCCGATGCCGTCGAACTGCCCGGTGTAGGGATCGGGGATTGAAAGCGTCGCCGCGCAGCCGCCTCCATCGGCGTTGTACGGATGGCCGCCGGCGGCGCCGTACGGATAGCGGGGATCGCCGGCGATGCCGGTGGCCAGCGGCTTTCCACACCCCGAGGCCGGATCGATGCCGGGCGTCGTAAGCGGCGCGCCGTAACGATTGCCTGCGACAAACTGGAACGACGGCGTAATCGTAAACTTATCGTGCTTGTAGTTGAGCAGCAGCGTCGCGACGTAGGGATAGTTGAAGGCGTTGACTCCCGAGCCGATCGGACCGGGGAAGATCGAGTACGGCAGATACGACGCGCTCGGATCCAACAGCGAGTACGCGGGTGAGAGCCAGTAGGGATTCGCGACGGCGTTCTGGCCGCCGCAGTTCTGATCGGGGCTGCCGTTGGCATGATAGCAGGGGGCAGCGTACGCACCGCCGGGGGCGTAACTGCAAAGCGCCTGACCGAATTGTTTCTTGCCGTAGGCGCTGCCGCCGGGCGCGCAGGCCTTCGTGTAGGCGTTGTATTGCGCGATGCTCGAGTTGATTGGCGAAAGGACGTTGCTGCCGTTGGGCAGCGTGCTAAAACGCACGGTCGCGTAGGTGTACGCAAAGGAGAGCTGGCCGGCGAAGCCGTTGCGGCTGAAGTCGCCCTTATCGAACTGCAGCTCGAAGCCCGACGACGTCTGGTAGCCGGCGTTGAGCCCCGAGGTAATGCCGGCGGTGTAGTTGATATAGAAGTTTTCGACCTGGTCCTGCGTCTCGCGTAAGAACGGGGTCAGCTTGAACGACATGTCGGTGCCGTGGATATGGTGCTCTAGCGAAAGGTCGCTATTGTACGAAACCGAGGGCGCGACTTGGTGGCCTGGGCCGTTGAAGCCGAGCGAGTAGAACTGCGCGAGCGTATCGGGCAGATTCTGTTCGAGCGAGTTGTACTGTTCGTAGGCGGCGCTGGGCTGTTCGTTATAGCGCCCGTAGCTCGCACGCAGCACGGTGTCGGGGTTGACGGTAAACGTCACGCCGAGCCGCGGCTGCGGAATATTGTAGTCGAAGGCGCCGGGCGTGTTCTGCAGGTACGCGTTGACGTACTGGCTGCCGAATGCCGAGCACGGTTTCTGCGCGTTCGTGCTCCAGTTGTTCTTGCCGAGCAGCGCGCTGCGATCGATCAGGGTAAGCGTCGCGGTATCGTAGCACGTGTCCTGATTGAATGCGTTGAACCAGAAGTTTCGCGCGGGGCCGAAGTTGGTGTTCGCTCCGACGAACGAATAGTTGTCGACGCGCACGCCGAAGTTGACGAAGAGCCGGTCGTTGGGGCGCCACTGATCGTTGAGCGAGTAGCCGGCGAAGTCGGGCGTCACCGTGTTGTTCAGGCCGTATGCCCCGTTCTCGACGACGTAGTAGGCGCACGGGCCGCCGCCGCAGGTCGCGCCGTTAAGATTGCTGCCGGAGCCCGGGTTGCTGAGCTTCAAGAAGCTCGGCAAGAGACCGTAGCTCACGCCGCCGGCTTGTCCGTCGGAGCAGGTCGTCGCGACCGTCTGCGGTGTCTTGTTGGCAGAGAAGCGGTAGCACGTACCGTCGAACGGATCGTTTTGGTTGACGAGCACGGCGAACGCGTTGCCGTAGGAGTGGCCGTACTGGAACATCTGCTCGTTGTAGATGCGCGCGCCGCGAGAGGTCGTGTAGCTGCCCTCGAGCTCGAGCAGATTCTGGGGGTTGAGCTGATCGGTGAAGGAGAGGCTCACGCCGCGGGTGTGGTTGTTGATCTCGTAGTCGCCGGAGTCGTAGTACGCGTAGGGCTGGAGCGACATCATCGGGCCGTTCTCGATCCAGTCCGAGTAGTACGAGTAGCCGTAGACGCGCAGGAAGGCATTGGAGCTGAAGTTCTTCTGGTACTGCAGCTTGACGATGGCCTGCCCGTTGTAGCCGCGGTCGCGCTGATTGTCCGGATCGGGAATCGAGCCGAAGAGTGGGTGCGGCGGCGACGACGGATAGAGATAGGGAACCACCTGCGAGCGATAGTTCGAGGGCAGAAAGGCGCCGGTGGCGCCGCGGTACTGGAACGCGTCGAGGTAGTACGGCGGGAAGACGCCGACCGTATTGATCCAGTTGTTGTAGCCTTCGTCGTTCACCGAACTCAAGAAGGTCGTGAAGATCTCGTCGTTGTCGTAGAGCAGCTGCACGTCGTCGCGCAGCCCGTCGTTACGGTGCGGAATGCCGATGTGGAGGTTGACGACCGTGCTGCGCGTCGCGACGTTGGCAGCGTTGATCGAGCCGAAGCCGATCGGCCCGAGGATCCAGCCCGGCGTTCCGTTCTGCCCGACGTTGGGCGCGCCGTTGGTGAAGCACGAGGGCAGATAGGTCTTGGCAAGCGCGGCCGGGCTGGGGCACGAGCCGAGCTGCTGGCCGAGCTCGTTGGCGTAGGACGCGCCGCCGAACTGGTCGACGTACCGATAATCCTGATTGAATCCGCCGATGCCGACGTAGTAGGAGAACATTCGGTCGGGCGTCGAGCCGCCGAACTCAATGTTGGCGCTGTGATAGAAGGTCGGCGTGCCGGCGCTCAAGTTTGCGGTCGCGTAGCCGGGATAGGTTCCGGTTTTGATGACCTGATTGACGAAGCCGGCGAGACCTTGCGCTTCGGCGTTGGAGGGCGTTGCGCCGGTATAGACCTGCAGCTCAAGCTGACCGAGTGAGGAGAGCGAGCCGGAGGGATAGTTATCGAAGGCGCGGTTGACGGGAATTCCATCGAACTCATAGCCGACCTCTGAGGCGTCGCCGCCGCGCACGTGGACGGCCTGGAGGTAACCGTTTTGGTTTGCCGGCACGTAGGCGCCCGGAACCGAGGCGATCGCCGAATAGGCGCTGTTGAGCGCGCCGCCGCCGCCGAGCACGGCAGTTCGGGACTGCTGCGCGGCGTTGATCGAGTAGACGTCGGCAGTCGTACCGGCGCGCACGAGGCCCGACGAGCTGCGCGCGGTGACGCGGGCAATCGTTTGGATCGCCGCAGACATCTTCAGCGAGAGCGTGCGGTGGGCGTCGGCGAAAACGGCGATGCCGGTGTAGTTGATCGGTTCGTACGCCGCTTTAGTGAGCGATACGGTGTACTCGTCGGGAGCGAGCGAGACGAAGGTGAAGCGCCCTTGGGCGTCGGTCGTCGTGGAAGACGTCTGTGACGGACTCGTCACCGTCACCGCGACGCCGGCGAGCGGGGCCGACGTCTTTTCGTCGACGACGACGCCGCTGATGCCGCCGGTCGTTCCGGCGCGCGCGCAGAGCACGGCGCTCGAGCCGACGAGCAGGGCGAGCGCGAAGGCCGCTATCGTTCGCATGACGCCTCCCCGGGATCGGGCGAGAGGTGACGTGCGGCGAGGAAGGCGCGATACGACTTCATAGCAACCTCGAATTGCGCGCACATGGCGGCGGCTTCCCGCTGCTGCGCTTGCGTTGGCGGACCTTGTGAGAGCGCGATCACGCCCTGCAGAATCGTCAGGCGCTCGCGCAAACGGTCGGGCTCGAGCAGGTCGTCCTCGGAGTTGACCGCGCCTGAGGTGAACAGCCTGCGAACGGCGACGACGCCCGCGAAGCGGTTGAGCGCGCGATCGATCGCGGAGAGCATGTCGTTGAGCGAGCGAACGAAGCGATAGCGCGCGAGGTAGTCGGCGGGCGTCCATGGTGCGCGCGGGTCGGCTTCGACGTCCAGCGACGTTTCGACTGAGCGCGAGCCGGCGTGCAGCACAATCGCGTAACGGCCGGGGAGAACGGCCGCGCCCGAGCCGCCGCGATTCCAGTCGCGCGCGGCGTTCCACGGCACCGGCGCCTCCTCGGTGAGATCCCACGTTGCGCGGTCGACGCCGGCGTCACCGGGGGCGTCGAGCGAGCGAATGCGCCAGCCGCCGGAGTCGAGAACGTCGATCGAGGCTCGCTCCGCCGACGGCAGATAGTAGGTAATCGTTGCGCCGTCCGGCGGATCTTGGCCGGTGTAGGCGCCGGTAATCAAACAACATTCATCCGGATGCGTTCCGTAGTAGCTGGTCCACCAGCGATACCACCTGTAGGCGATCCGCGGCGTAAAGAGGCGCGGCGTGCTGCCGGCGACGGCGGCTTGCAGGCCGGCGATCGCCGTGGCGTCGTCGAGGATCCAGAAGCCGCGACCGTGCGTGGCGACCAGCAGATCGTGGCGCTCCGGCTGCACGCGGATGTCGTGAATCGCTACCGACGGCATGTTCAGCCGCAGGCTCTCCCAGTGCGCGCCGCGATCGAGCGAGACCCAGACGCCTCGCTTGAGCCCGGCGTAGAGCACCTCGGGATTTTGCGGGTCTTCGCGCACGACGTGAACGTATTGATCGGCCGGAAGCCCGGCGACGATGCTCCGCCAACTCGCGCCGGAGTCGTTGGTGACGAGCACGTAGGGGCGCGGATCGCCCATCACGTGCCGGTCGATCGCGACGTAGGCGCGTTGTGCGGATACGTGCGAGGCCTCGACGGTGTCGACGCGTCCCCACGGCGCGACGCCGGGTGGGGTGACGTTGCTCCAGTGCGCGCCGCCGTCGATAGTCAGTTGAACGAGGCCGTCGTCGGTGCCGACCCAGATGCGTCCTAGCTCCAGCGGCGAGGGCGCGATATCGAAGATCGTGTCGTAGAACTCCGCGCCGGAGACGTCGGTGTTGATCGGTCCGCCGGCAACTTGCTGCTTGCTCGGATCGTTTCGCGTGAGATCGCCGCTGATCGGCTTCCAGTCACGCCCGCGATTTTGCGTTTCGAACAGCACGTTGGCTCCGTAAAAAGCGCGATGGTCGATCGGGGAAAAGGCGATCGGTGCCTCCCAGTTCGACCGGTACGGTAACCCTTCCAACGCGCGGCCGTTCGTATCGGTGACGTCCGGCGTAATGTCGTAGTTCTGGCGCGAGCGCAAATCGAAGATGCCCAGCTGGCCGTTGAGCTCGTTGATACCGACGTTCCAGATCGAGCTCGGGTCACCGGGCTGCGGCCAGACCCACGAACCGTCGCCGTCGTTGCCGACCGCGCGCCAGTCGGAGTTCTCGATGCCGAGCGGGCTGAGCGAATCCGACGGGCCGCAGTAGGAGTCGTTGTCTTGTATTCCGCCGCAGACGTGGTAGGGGTTCTCGTCGTCGTAGCCGATGCGGTAGACCTGCGCGAGCACGACGTTGAAGCGCCAGTCCCACGTCTTCCCGCCGTCGATCGAGATCGGCGCCCCGCCGTCGTTGGCCTCGATGATGCGTTTGCCGTTGCCCGAGATCCACAGCCCGTGGTGATCCTGATGAACGGCGCTGCGCACGTCGGCGTAGGTGAGGCCGCCATCATCGGTCTCGATCAGATCCTCGGAGGAGAAGAAGACGTGATTCGGATTCGAAGGATCGATCTCCAGGCGGCTCATGTAAAAGGGACGCTGGTTGACGAGTGTATCGGCCGTCATCAGGCGCCAGTGCGAACCGCCGTCGTCGGAGCGCCAGAGCACGCCGTGCTTCGACTGAATCAGGGCATAGACGCGCCGGCCGGAGACGGCGACGCCGATGCGCCCCATCTCGCCCCCGGGTAAGCCGCTGCCCCGCAAACGGCGCCAGGTCTTGCCGCCGTCGGTCGACTTGAAGAGGCCGTCGAGCCGGCCGCCGCTGCTAAAACTCCAGGGAACGCGGCGGAACTGCCAGATGCCCGCGAAGACGACGCTGGGATTGGAGGGATCGAGCGCGATGTCCGAAGCGCCGCTCGACGGGCCGAGATAGAGCGTCCGCTGCCAGGTGCGGCCGCCGTCAACGGTGCGGTAGACGCCGCGCGCGGTGTCGTCGCGATAGGGATTTCCGACGGCCGCGACCAGCACGTGCCGCGGGTTGCGCGGATCGACCGCGATGCGCGAGATCGCCCACGTGCGGCGCAATCCGACGTTGCGCCAGTGCGCGCCGCCGTCGCGGGTGAGCCAAACGCCGTCGCCGTAGGTGATGTCGTTGCGCAGATTCGGTTCGCCGGTGCCGGCCCATACCGTGCGTTCGTCGTGCGTATCGATGGCCAGCGCGCCGACCGCGCCGGGGGCATCTTGCGGCCACGCGGCACTCCAAGTCAAACCGCCGTTGACCGTCTTCCAGACGCCGCCGTCGGCGCCGCCAAAATAATAGAGGTAGGGGTTACGATCGCTGCCGGCGACGCCCGAGGTACGGCCGCCCGCGACCGCCGGCCCGACGTTGCGCCACGCAAGGCCCGGCAGCGGGGGCAAGGCAACGCCGGCCGCGAGCAGCAGGCCGAGCGTTTCGCTACGCTCCCATTACTTCGAGATAGTAACGGTCGAAAGCACGAAGCAGGCCCTCCGCGTTGGAGTACGGCCCCGGCGAATAGGCACTGGAGCTCAGGCCGAGCTGCGTGAGCTCGTTGACGTGCCAGTCTTGACGGTTCGTCAGATCCCAGAAATCGACGACATCGCTCGGATCGAAACCGGGCTGCGCGATCACCGCCGGATCGAAGAGCCACTCGCAGATGATCTCCGTGCGGTTGGGCGCGAGCGGATTGCAGTAGTGCGCCATCACGTAATCGGGATGGAGGCTCAGCAGCATCGAAGGGAAGATCGTGTAGTAATAGGTGCGATTGAGCTCTTCGCCCGATACGCTTCCCAGGGGCGGGCGCGAGCTGTAACCGCTCATCGTCAGGCTCGTGCCGGGCTTACGCAGCTCCGAATACCCGCCGAGGAACGGTCCTTCGAAGAGGTCGTTCCGGCCGCTGTCCGAGGGCGAGAGCTTATCGAGCTGGGGATGCACGAGCGGGCAGTGGTAGCACTCCGAGTAATTCAGGAAGACCAGTTTCCAGTTGCAGGCGACGTCGTACGTGATGCGATGGGCCGGGTGCAGCCGGCCGATGTCCCAGCTCGAGAAGCGCCCGATCATCGATGCGAATGTCTCTTCGAAGCGGCGGATGCCCGGCGCGATGCCGACGAAGATGAAGCCTTCCCAGAGCGCGACCGGCGCCTCTTTGAGCGGGTAGTCGGCGCGATCGAAGCCGGAAACTTCAGCCATGTTGCGGGCGGCTTTCAGCGCGCCGTCGAGGCCGTACGTCCAGGCGTGGTACGGGCACTGAATCGAGCCTGCAAAATGGCCGGTGGCCGCTTCGCAGAGGCGCGTGCCGCGATGCCGGCAGACGTTAAAGAACGCGTGGACGCGGCCCGCGGTATCGCGCGTGACGATCAGGCTCTCGCCGGCGCGTTCGGCCGTAAAGAAATCGCCGGCGCGCGCGAGCGAGTCCTTGCGCCCGACGCAGAGCCATTCGTGCGCGAAGACCCGTTCGCGTTCGGTCGCAAAGACCTCGGGCGAGGTATACCAGGAGGCCGGCAACGTCTTTGCGCCGGCGCCGACGTGCGGTCGTACGAACGTATCCGTCATGTCCGACACTTTCTTAAGCGCTCTGACGGAATCCGCCCGCACCTATTGAAAGCACGACGTCATGGAGCGGTCGCTGCCGCGCGAGGCATACTGGGACGAGGCTTTTTTCGCCCGCGAACAACGGGCGATTTTTTGGGATCAGTGGGTTTATGCCGGACGCGCCGAAAAGATCGCCCAGCCCGGCGCGTACCGCGTCGTCGATATCGCGGGTGAAAGCATCGTCATCGTCCGTGCCGAGGACGGTCTATTCGCCCATCTCAATTTTTGCCGCCATCGAGGCAGCCGGCTGCTCTGCGGTGAGGGCAACGTGCGCGGCGCAATCCGCTGCCCGTACCACGCGTGGGCGTACGCGCTCGACGGCCGTCTGCTCGCCTCTCCCTTCGTTTCGCAAGACGAGGTGCCGCCCGACGCCCGGCGGCTGCACCGCGTCGCGATCGCGCAGTGGGGGGGCTTCCTCTTCGTGCACCTCGCACCCGAACGTGCGGGTGAGCTGCTCGATCAGCTGGGCAGGATTCCCGAGCGGCTGACGCGGTACCCGCTGCGCGAACTACGCGTCGCGCGTTCGCTGCGCTACGAAGTCGACGCCAACTGGAAGGTCATGCTCGAAAACTACAACGAGTGCTATCACTGTGCCGGCGTCCACCCGGAGTTGTGCCGAGTCGTGCCCGCATTCAAACAAGGCGGCGGCACCGGGCTCGACTGGGATCGCGGCATACCGCACCGCGAAGGTGCGTGGACCTTTACGGCAACCGGCACGACCGAGCGCGCGCCGTTCGCGGCGCTGGACGACGACGAGCGCACGCGGCACAAGGGGGAGCTGATCTACCCCAACTTCATGCTCAGCCTCTCCGCCGATCACGTCGCCGCGTTCGCGCTCTTTCCGAGCGGACCGGCGAAGACGACGATCGTCTGCGACTTCCTCTTCGATCCGGCCGAGATGGCGAAGCCGGGGTTCGATCCAAACGATGCGGTCGACTTCTGGGATCTCGTCAACCAGCAGGATTGGCGGATCTGCGAGAGCGTTCAGGCGGGAATGAGGTCGCGGGCCTTTCGCTACGGATACTACGCGCCGATGGAAGACGCGAGCCTCGACATACGCCGCTACATTGCGTCCTTCGACGTCCTTCGTCCTTCGACAGGCTCAGGATGACACGGGGGGCGACGCGGCATGACTGAATACGACGTCATCGTTTTGGGGCTTGGCGGCATCGGCAGCGCGGCCGCGTATTGGGCGGCGAAGGGTGGCGAGCGCGTGCTGGGCCTCGAGCAGTTTGAGCTCGGGCACGTGCGCGGCGCGTCGCACGATCACTCGCGCATCATCCGGTACTCGTATTTTTCTCCCGCATACGTGCAGCTCGCGAAAGCGGCCTATGCCGCCTGGGAGCAGCTGGAGAGGGACTGCGGGCAGCAAGTCGTCTTCCGAACCGGGGGACTGGACATCCGCCCGCGCGACGGCGCGATTCCGCTCGAGCCGTACGCGGAATCGATGCGCATCTGCGGCGTACCGTTCGAGTGGCTCGACGCACAACAGATCCGCAAACGCTGGCCGGTCTGGCAGATCGACGACTCGGTGCATGGGCTCTTTCAAGCCGACGGCGGCCTCGTCGCCGCGCAGCGTGCGACGGCCGCGCATCAGACGATGGCGCGCGAGTTTGGCGCAACGCTGCGCGATCGCGTCGAGGTAAGCGCCCTGCGCGCCGGAGACGACGGCGTCGACGTCGAGGCCGGCGGCGAGCGTTACCGCGCATCGCGCCTGATCGTTACGGCCGGCGCGTGGAGCGCGCGGGCGCTCGCGCACTTGGGCGCGCGGGTACCGCTCGAAGTGACCAAGGAGCAGGTCATCTACTTCGAATCGCGCGACCTGCCGAGCTTCGAGTTCAATAAATTCCCGATCTGGATCTGGATGGACGACCCGGCGTTTTACGGTTTCCCGGTTTTCGGGGAGGCCGGCTGCGTCAAGATCACTCAAGATGCCGGCGGCAAGCCGGTCGATGCCGAGACACGCGGCTACGAGGAGGACACCGAGATTACGGCGCGCGTCAGCGGATTTCTCGAGCGGTACCTCCCGGGCGCGCTCGGGCCGGTGCGGCTGGTGAAGACGTGCCTCTACACGCTGCCGCCGGATCGTGACTTCGTCATCGACACGCTGCCGGACCATCGCAACGTCAGCGTGGCGATCGGTGCCGGCCACGCCTTCAAGTTCGCCGGCGCGATCGGCCGCATCTTGAGCCGGCTCTCGGTCGAGGGCGCGAGCGCCGATCTCTCGCCGTTCGCAATCACGCGTCCGATATTGCAAATGGAGAATCCACCCAAGACCTACATGGTATAAGGAGCTCCGCCTGTGGCTTCGACGGGCAAACCGACGCCGTTCATCTTCGGCCTACGGCGATAACGCAGCCGGCGATCATCGCCGCTAAGAATATCCAAAAGCCGAGCATGTTCGCGCGGGTTTTGCCGCTGCGCGCGGTGTTGAGGATCAAAAGCTGCGCGGCCAAACAGATGCCGAGGATCGCGTCGCCCGCGGCAACGACTCCGGCATGGCGTGCCATGGCCGACAGCAGGAGGAATTGGACGGCGACCCCGAGCTGCACGAAAACCAGCAGCCACGCCAGGAAGCGCGGCCCGTAGCCGTCGACGTCGCCCATGAGGCCGAAATGGATCGGGATGCGATCCGGCAGTTGCGCGTACCGCCGCGACGTCAGCACGACGGTTACGGCGACGATCGTGCCGCCGAGGAAGAACCAGAAGAGAGCCACTGCGGAGCGATACCGATGCGGCGCAGGCGAGTTTCACCGCCGGAAAGGGCGTGCCACGGCGCCGTCGGGAAGTAGGCGCGCATGCGCATTCCGCTGGCGAGCCTGCTGTTCGCTGCCTCGACCGCGGCGGCGGCCGCTGCGACGAGCCCGCCGGGCTACGCGTCGTCCGACGAAGCGCAGCAGGCAAAGCTGCGCGGTCACGTCGGAACCTGGCAGTGCACGTTCACGCCGGCGACGGCGGGCAAGCCGTTTGCATTTACGGAAGAGCAACGGGGAAACTGGTTCGTCGCGAAGCTGGGCGGAGAGCAGCCTGCAACGGTGTACGAGCGCTGGAGCCACGCCCTGCACGCCTACGTCTCGATCACGATCTTCGATTCCGGAGCGATGAACGTCGCGCAGAGCGCCTCGCTCGATCCCGATAACGGGACTTGGAGCCAGGTCTGGCCCTCGACCGATAACTCGGGGCGCAAGCGCTTCGACGTGCACTATTCGCGAACCGGCGACACGATCACATCGAACAATCAGTTCTTCAACGACAAGGGCGGGATCGGGGCTTTCAGCGCGACCTGCACGAGACAGCCTTAGAGTGCTTTTTCGAGCATTCAAAGCAACTCGCGCCGCGGCCGCCGCGCTTCTTTTTGCCTTCGCGCTTTCGGGCTGCCATACGGCTGCGTCATCGAATCCCTTCGGCCCGTCGCCCTCGCCCGGGACGCCCGTTATTTATATCGCCCAGGGCGGGAGTCCCGGAAGCGTGACCGCTTACGATCCGGAGGGGAACTTACAGACCTTGGGCGGCGCGTGGACGAAGCTTGCGAATCCTCGCGCGATCGCTTACGACGGCGGCAATGGTTTGCTGTACGTTGCCAATCTTACCGGCAACGCGGTGACGGCCTACGATACGACCGGCAATCAGCAGGTGCTAACCGGCACCTTTGCACGCGCCGACGTTCCCAGCGGGATCGCCTACGATTCGAGCAACGGATGGCTCTACGTCGTGAACCAAGGCTCCAACAACGTTACGGCCTACGACGAAAACGGGAGCCTGCAGCGTCTGTCGGGCTCGTGGTCCGGCCTCACCAATCCGATCGGCGTGGCCTTCGACCCCGGCAACGGACTGCTCTACGTGACGAGCGGCGCTCCCAACTATAACGTCGGCGCGTACGACCAGCAGGGCAACAAACAGACGCTTGCGGGCTCGTGGACCGGCCTGTCGTTTCCGACCGGCATTGCCTACGTCTCAAAAAATGGCCGGCTTTACGTCACGAACTCCAACAACACGACGGTGACGGCCTACGACCGCAACGGCAATCAGCAGGCGCTCTCGGGATCGTTCGCCGGCCTGAACGGGCCGTACGGGATCACGTACGACCCGGGAGCGGGGCTGATCTACGTAACGAACATCAAGGGCGGCACTCCGACCGCCTACGATACGAACGGAAACGAAATCTTGCTTTCGGCATCCTGGTCCGCAATCGCCGGAACGCCCTATGGGGTTACCGTCGTGCGGCCCGGTACGGCGGCGGCGTTGGATCGGCGAGGAGGCCGGCGAACCGGCCTCCTCGTGGGCTCCAGCGACGGTGCAATGCGCTAGAGCGCGTTGACGACACGGAGGTTTCCGTTTTCACCGCGATTTCCGTCGCGATTGCGGCGGTTGTCATCGGTGAAGTTCGCGGTGCACGAACCGGATGCGGTTCCGGCCGTTACCGTATAGACGCGGTTGGAATCGCGGGTGAGCGTTGCGATGTGGCGGGATGCGCAGTCATCACTCTCTCTGATCTGCTGCCCCGGCCCGCGACCGCGACCACGATCCCGATCGTTGCCGCCGCCGTTTTCGACGAAGACATCCATCGGGTCCGAGTGATTTGCGTCGAAGCGAATCCGGCACGGGTCCACGTGTAGGTCTCCGTCGTTCCGGCAACCGCCGCCGTTGCGATCCAACGGCTGCGCGAAGACGGCGTGCATTGGGCTCGAAGCAACGGGCATTGTGCCCATGGACGATTGTCCGCCGCCGCAGGCTCCCAGAGCCAGCGACGCTGCGAACGATGCCGCCGCGGCGAGTTTCGAAGTCAAGGTCATTGTGTTCGGGTGCTCCTTTCTCGACGTCCGAGTGCAATGAGGATTACACCAAGTTGTGAAGCAACAATAAACTCGGCAAAGTTTTACTTTCATGAACATAAACGCAGTACGTAACGTACGCGTTGAAGCTCGAACGATGATCGATCAGCCGCGACGCGCCGAGTTCGATGCAGAATCCCGTCGCGATCTTCAACGCCCTCGTCGTCGTATCGTTTCCGGTTCTGTGCATTATCTCGATTGCGGCGGTGTGGGCGCTGTGGTCCGTGCATCGGCGCGCACCGCGGCGCGTGCCGTACGCAAAAATCGCGGCGGCGTCCTTACCGTTGCTGCCGGTTGGTTACATCGTCGCCGCGACGATCGTCGAAACGGCGGGCGTGATCTTTAGCGGGCAGCCGCTGGGACTCCACAGCACGATCATCAAGCACTAGCCGCGCCTTTGCTTACCCAGCGCGTTTAACCAAACGCTAATTTTCGCGCGTGATTCACCGCTCGGTACGGGCACCAAATTAAGCATGTTCATTGTAAAAAGAAAGTGGCTTGCAGGCCTCACCCTCTCATTTGCAGCGATTGCGCTGCTCGGTGCCGCGCCGCCCGGGCACGCGATGCGTTCCGCCGCGGCGCCGGCCAGGCCGATGCCTCCGCCGGTAAGACCGGCTATTCCGATACCTCCGCCGGCAAGACCGGCTATCCCCGTGACGCCTCCGCGCATCACCGCACCGCCCCGCGCAGCGGTGCCGCACGTGCCGGTGGTACAGCCGCCGGTACCGATCAAACCGGTGCCGGTTACGTCGCCGGCTCCGCACTGAGAAAAACTAAAATACTACGACGCGCGCGCGCCGCTTCGGTCTCTTAAAACCAGAGCGGCCCCCGCGCGTCCCAATACGAGGCCAACGACCAGCGAGATCGCGACGACGCTCGACATCAGGTCCGCTGCGCCGTGGGCGCCGATGAAGATTCCCACAACCAGCGCCGGAATCGTCGCCGCGATACGATAGATTCGCGCGACGGCGCGATGCGCGATCTCCGGGGCCAGGAACGCGCGCCGATCTCGCAGGCCGACGAGCAGCAGCAACGCCGTCGCCGCCCAGATTGCCGCGAGGCAGCCCCAATAGAGTTCGTTTGCAACGATGACATCGCGCGCGGTCCCCGTCTCGTAGGACCGCATCAGCACCTGCACCATGAAGACCAGCAGAACCGTTAGCGCCAGCTTCGCGTAGTTCACCACCAGGCAGAACGGCGTCGGAACGAAGACGTAGCGAAAGGTCCAGTAGTGGGAGGCCCACATGATGCAGACCAGCGCGAACGTCCAGACGTAGGCGATAAGCCACGTCTGATGCTCGAGGAGCGCTGCTGCGTGGTCGGGCACGACGAGCGTTAAGCCAAGCAGTGCAAGGCTGAAGCCCATCACGATGTCGCCGAAGGCTTCGAGGCGGCGAACGAAGACTTCGTCGCGCATCTGCAGAGCTTCGATTCGCCCGCCCGGAGGTCCTCAGGCTTGCGCTTTGAGTTGTGCCTTGCGACGGCCGGTTAAGTAAATCGTGACCCCGGCGAGCAGCATTGCGCCCGTCAAGCCGATGACTTTGACGACGGCGAGCGCCTTGTTTGGATCGTCGTCGGCCGGGAAGCCGGCAAAGACCATGGCCGCCAGCGTCGTCGTGAGGCCGACGAGCGCGGCGATGCAGACGGTAACCGGGCCGCCCGGAATGCGAATGTCGACCGGCGTCTTCGCGAGCGCGTGAAACTTCAGCGCCGATGCAAAGAGGAGCACGAACGGGATCATCGTGGTGATGACCGTCGCACTGACCAGCACGTCGTACGCGCCCTTTACGCTCGTGCCTCCCTGACCCAAGAAGATGAAGAGCGAGGCGATTACGGCCATGGTAATCAGCGCCGCGACGGGCGATCCCCAGCGCGGGTGCATGCGCGCAAAGACGGGCGGAAGATAGTGGTCGATCCCTGCAACGTAGGGAATGCGCGCGGTGGTTCCGATCCAGGCACCGGTGCTGCCGAGGCAGCTGACGGCCACGAGCAGAGCGGCGACCGGCGTCAAGATCGCCCAGCCGAAGCGCGAAGCGGTGCGCGAGATGCCGTCCATCACGCCGACCGACGAATTGATGTCGTGCGGGACTGCGGCGACGAGCAGGCTGAGCGTTCCCACGATGTAGATGACGGCGATGGCCGGCGCCGCGATCGCCAGACCGATGGGCACGGATCGGCGCGGATTTTCGATCTCTCCCCCCATGAACGAGGCGGCCTCCGGCCCGGTCCACGCAAAGGCGATCACCGACCAGAAGATCAGATCCTTGAGGCCGAAGCCCAGGCGCAAGCTTTCGGCGGTCAGCGGGGTTGCCGAACCGAAGTGCCACCAGGCCAGCGCACCGAGTCCGATCAGCAGCAGCGTCGCGATCCAGCGCGTAAAGCCGCCGACGTTGGTCAGCCATTTTCCGATACTCAAGCCGTAGAGATTGACGATCGTGGCGAGCGCCAACCCGGCCAAGGCAAACGCGATGAAGTATGGCGGCGACGTGGAGAGCGCGGCACCGCGCGCACCGGCCATGAAGAGTGCATTGCCGGCGGCAAAGTAGAGCAGGGCCGGGAAGTACGGAATGTTGCTCGCCCAGTAGGTCCACCCGGTCATGAACCCGGCGAACGGCCCGAAGGCGCGTTTGCTCCAGACGTACATCCCGCCTTCTTCGGGATAGTGCGAGGCGAGAAAGACGACCGAGATTGCGATCGGCGCGAACATCGTCAGCCCCGCGATCAGCCAAACGACAAGCGAGCTCGCACCGGCGGCCGCGGCCGAGGCGATCCACTGCAAATTCGAACCCGCGACGACGAAAAAAAGTACGACGTCGAAAAGGCGCATAGAGCGCCGGAGCTGCATGGGACTCCGACGTTCAACGCCGGCAACGGCATCGCCCACCGGTGGAAGCAAGCCGGTGGGCGAGAGAGCGTCAGTGAGTTCGTGGGTTTGTGTGTTTAGTAGGGGCGGCCCCAGCGACCGGCGTGCCAGTACCATCCACCCCGTGCGTGTGCCCAGCGTCCGCCGTACCAGACCGCACCGCCGTACGGCCGTGCCGCATAGTACCCGCGGCGCCAGACGTAGCGGTTGCCGCTCCACGTCCAGTATCCGCCGACCCAGTAGTAATTGGGGCCCGGCGAGACGGGAACGGTCTCATAGATCGGTGCCGGAGGTCCGGTCTGTACGTAGACACCACCGTAGACTTGAGCGGCGGCGGGCAACGCGGCCGCGGCGAGAGCTCCCGCGCTCAGCGCGCAGGCGAGTAATACGTTGCGAAGTTTCTTCATGCTTCATCTGTACCACGTGATACGCTTGCGTTCTAACGGAGAATGATTAGAGGCTTATTCGAAAAACATGAGAGCGCAGGCGCGGGCCAGCTCCTGTACCTCTCGCCAGAGCACGCCGGCCCGTTCGACGTAAAGGTCGCGTTCGTTGCGAAGGCTCCGCTCCGTCTGCGGCATCGTCGGCGGAAGCACCGAGAGCAGCACGTCGCGGTCGTGCGCTTCCCCGAGCGCGTCTTGCAAGAGCGTGAGGCGTTCCGCGGTTGCCAGCAGCGGCGACTCGCGATCCGCGAACCGCTCGAGCGCGTAACGCAGACGCTTGCACGCGATCCGAAAGTCGTGCAGGCCCTGCTTGTCGCGGTGCTCGAGACCAGCGGCGAGCCGCTGAACTTCACGCCCGCGCGTCTTGAGGACTCGGCGCGCAAGCGCGCTGACTTCGCCGACGCCGCGCAAGTCGATGTGCTCGGGCTTCACCAGGCTATCGCACGAATCGCGCGTGCCGCAAGAGCCGCCGCGCGCGCTGCGTCGCTTCGGCCTCGCGCTCCCGAAGCTGCGCGAAGAGCCACGCCGCGTTCTGCCGCTCGCCCTCGTCGATGGCGGCGTCGAGCAGGCGAAGCGCGATCGAGGCGTCGCGGGCGGCATCGGTTGCTGCGCCGGCGCGTTTGACCCGCGCGAGCAGCTTGCGCGCGGGTACGAGATCGGCGACGTCCTCGAGCAAGGAGCGGAAGCGGCGCCCCGTCGTGCGTACGTCGTGCAGCCGCTTCTCCGTCGGCTCGCGGATGAACCTTCGGCGCGCACGCTCGAGCGCGTCACGCTCGCGGCGGATGGCTTTTTGCAGCCACTTCATGATGCGAGCGCGTTCGACGGGAGTATTTCGGCCGCCCTTCGAGAAGTAAGCCGTCCGACGTGAGATTGCCGCGCCTAGTCGTTCTCGTCGTGCTTTTGGTCGTCGTTGCCGCCGGCACGTGGTACGTGCTCTCCAATCGGGCGGCGCACACCGCCGAAACGCTCGGCATCTACTATACCAAACTCGACGGAAACTCGCTGGCGCAGATGCGCGTCACGATGCGTCCGCCGGAGCCCGGCGAAAGCGCCGCCGAACATCTGCACAACACGCTCCGATACGCGGCCGTGCAAGCCGTCGCCGGGCCGCCCAACGAAATACAAGCGATTCGTTTTCCGCCGGGAACGCAGGTGCTGGGCGCGAGCCTCGACGGCTCGACCGCGACGATCGATCTTTCGAAACAGGTCGAACAGCAAGCCGGCGGCACGTTCGGCGAAAACGGCGAGTTCAAGGCGCTCGTCTACACGATGACCGCCATCCGCGGCATCAACGCCGTGCAGATCCTCGTTGAGGGAAGCCGCCTCGAGACGCTGCCTGGAGGTCACATTGAGCTGGATCAGCCGCTTCACCGCTCGGATTTCTAAGCCGGTTCCGCTGCTGCTGCTCGCGGTTGCGGCAGCCGCGCTGCCGCTGCCGGCACGCGCGGATTCCAGTATTGCGGCGCTCTACGGCGGACGCACGCTGCGCTTTACGCACGTCTCCACGCAGTCGGGCGCGCCGGCAATCGGAGTCAACGACCCCGGCCTGGCGACGCTGCTGCGCGCGACCGGCGCGGTTCTGACCTGGCGACCCGGTGAGCGCTACGTGCTCGTAACCAACTCGGTTCCGGTCGTCATGAGCTTTGCGATCGGCGATCGCCGGTACGACGTCGGGCCGATCGCGCTGCAGGCGAATACCGCGCCGTTTCTGATCGGGGACGAAGCCTATCTGCCGATGCGCGAGCTGCTGCGCTCGCTCGACCTCGCCATGCGTCAGGACGGTCCCGTGGCCGTGCTGCAGCCGCAGCTCTCTAGCCTCGACGTGCGGCAGCAAGGTGAGCGCGTCACGCTGCTCGCCCATGGCGGTGCGGTGCTGCACGCGCGGATCGTGCAGCAGACGCCGGCGACGATTACCTACGCCTTCGACGGCGTCGGCACGACCCTGACGGGCAGCCGGCCGCCGGGCGGCGCGGTGCGCAGCATTGCGATTGCAAACTCCGGCACGGTGCGCGCGCCCGTTACGACGGTAACGATTTCGCTCTCGCCGGGCGCGATCGCGCAAGCTCCTCAGAATCCGAGCGGCCACGACGTGCTGCTTACGATCGACGGACCGGTCGCGGCAAACGCGGCCCCGGCGCCGCCGTCGTATGCGGCCGGCGCGTCACCGACATCCGAACCGGAGCCCGGCGCACCGACCGGCGGCGGCCCCGCTGTGGTGACGGCAGTAACCGTACAGCAAAGCGGCGACGACATCGACGTTGCGATCGCCGTCAGCGGCGACGCCAGCTACGAATGGCACCGTCTGCGCGAGCCCGACAACCGCTTCTGGGTCGATATCAAAAACTCGCAGATGCAAGGCGCGCCGATCGAGCAGAGCGAGGCGGATCCGCTGCTTTCGCTGCGCGTGCGGCAGGTCGACCCGACGACGGTGCGGGTCGCGCTCTCCCTCGCCGGTCCCAAAGATATGACCCTAGCCCCGTCGGCGACGGGGCTTGCGATTACGATCGGAGCGCAGGACGTCTCCGACGAACCGCGCTCCGGAACCGGGACGGTCGGCAGCGTCGTTGCAGCGGCCGCGACCGGCCCAGCGGTAACGCCCGCGCCGTTGGACGAGACGGCCTCGAGCGGCACCGACAGCGATTCGAGCGGCTGGAAATTCGGCCCGCGGAGCAACTACCTTGCGAATAATCCGCGGCTGATCGTCATCGATCCCGGGCACGGCGGCAGTGACGTCGGCACGGTGCACAGCGGTGTCTCGGAGGCGCAGCTCACGCTCGACATGGCGAAACGCTTACGCGATTTGCTGGTCGCGCAGGGCTGGCAGGTGAAGATGACGCGCGAAACCGACGTCGACGTTTACCAGCCGAACGACAGCGCGCGCGACGAGCTGCAAGCGAGAGTCGACGTCGCCAATAAAGCCGGCGCGCGGATGTTCGTCAGCATCCACGTCAACGGCTTTATCAACTCCGGGCCGTACGGCACGACGACGTATATTTCGAAGCCGGACGACGTTGCGCTGGCGCGTGCGATCGAGCGCCATCTCGCCGCCGACGGTACGAAAGACGACGGCATCGTCAAGAGCCATCTCTACGTAACGCTGCATACGAAGATGCCGGCGGCGCTCGTCGAGACGGCGTTTCTCAGCAATCCCAGCGACTACGCGCTGCTGACGTCGGCGGCTTGGCGGCAGAAGGTTGCGCAAGAGATCGCCGACGGGATCGGGCAGTACGCTCGCGAGTATCCCGTCACGGGCCAGCCCTCGCAGTAAAACTCTGGGCGTGATCGGACTCTTCGATTCGGGCCTCGGCGGGCTCACGGTTCTCGCACGCATTCGCGAGCGGATGCCTTCGGCCGACGTCCTCTTTTTCGCGGACCAGGCGAACGTTCCGTACGGCGATCGCACGCACGCGGAACTGCTCGAACTCGTCGCGGCCAACCTCGAACGGCTCGACGCGCGAGGCGTCGACGCCATCGTCACGGCTTGCAATACCTCGTGCGCGGTAGCGGAGCGCTACGGCTGGCCGGGCAGCCGCGCGCCGGTCCTCGACCTGATCGAATCGGCGGCGATCGCGGTGCAGCGCGGCGGCTTCCGGCGCGCGGGCGTCGTCGCGACGGCGGCGACGGTCGGCGCCGGATCCTACGGACGCACGATTCGTGCGAAGGTCGGAGGGATCGATGTCGTCGAGGTGCCGGCGCCGGCGCTCGTTCCGCTCGTCGAAGCGGGCAGCGTCGAGGGAGACGAGGCGCGAGCGGCGGTCGCCGAGGTCTGCGCGCACCTGCCGCACGACCTCGATGCGCTCGTCTTCGGCTGCACGCACTACCCGGTGCTCGAGCAGCACTTTCGCGCCGTTCTCGGCGATAGCGTGACGCTCGTCGATCCGGCAATCGTGCAGGCCGAGCGCGCGGCGGCGCTCCTTGGCGAACGCGCCCAGGGGCGAGGGACGACCGAGTACCTCACCAGCGGCGACAAAGCGGCGTTTCTGCGCAACGTCGCGCGGTTTACGGCGAAGCGCTAAGGGGCGCGGCTACTTTACGGAGAGCAAGCCGACGTGGAACATCGAGAAGAAGAAGGCGGTCGTGCAGATCGCGAGCGCCGCGCCGGCCAGAACCTGCATGATCGTGTGTGCTTTGAGATAGACGCGCGCCCAGCAGACCATGGGGATCAGCACCATGAACGGGAGCGGCTGTCTGGCGTAGATCAGCGTCAGCGCCGCGAGCGGCGCCGTGATGCCGATCGCGTGCGTGCTGATCTTCCAATAGCGCGTGATGTACTGCACGATCAGGGTCGAAACGAGGTAGCCGAGCGTCGCCGCGATCATCAGCCGCGGCGCGTGCACGATCCAAAGCGCGATCGCGCCAAGCACGTCGAAGATGACGAAGGCGCTGAAGACCAACTCCCGTTCGGCTCGCACCGACATGTCGAGATCGGAGATGCGGTCGGTCGCGTAGAGCCAGAAGACGTAGAGCATCGGCCCGATCGAGACGAAGAAGGTCGAAACGAAGAGCAGGCGCCAGAAGTCCAGCGTATCCTTGGCCCCTATGTGGGCGAGGATCACGAAGAGCGCCAGGGCCGTCAGAAACGGGTTGAAGATCGTCGACAAAATCCGCGCCAAATCGCGCCAAACGCGCCGGTTCCTGATCGGAACGACGGCTGAGACGTGATCGGCGCGGCTCTCGGATTCCGGCACTCCCCCTTGCCTACTCGTGCAGGCGGCTCGAGGCCTGCGGTCGTAGTGAAGATGCCGCAATCCCGATATTAAGGAAGAGAAAGTCCGTTGAATCTAGTTTTCTTAGCCGCTACCGCGGCTGCCAGGGCCGTACCATCGGCCGCGGCTACGACCTTGCCCCGGGGGGCAGTTCCGCTGAACGCGCCGATCGCGCCGCCCCAACCAATGCAGCAGACACCGATTGCGCTGCACGCGCCGTGGCTGACGCACACGCTTGCCGGGATCTTCATCGTCGCCGCGGTCGCCATGATCGCGCTGCTGGCGGTTCAGACGACCAAGCAAGAGGGTCTGACGGGAACGATCGGCGGACGCGTCGAGACGGCCTATCGCGGGCGGCTCGGCGCCGACGAGCAGCTCAAACGGTGGACCGGCATCGCCGCCGTGACGTTCGTGGTCGTCGCCTTCTTTCTCTCGCTGACCGGTATTTGAGGCCCTAAGCGACTCCGTGCAGCTGCTCGAAGTCCGCAACCTTCGGACGACGTTTCGCACCGAAGACGGCCCCGTAACTGCGGTCAACGGTCTCTCGTTTTCGCTGGAAGCCGGCGAAACGCTCGGTATCGTTGGAGAGTCCGGCTCTGGAAAATCCGTAACCGCGCTCTCGATCATGCGGCTGTTGCCGCGGACCGCGACCGTTACGGCCGAACGCATCGCCCTGCACGGCGAAAGCCTGCCGGATAAGAGCGAAGCGGAGATGCGCGCGATTCGCGGCCGGCGGATCGCGATGATTTTCCAAGATCCCATGACCTCGCTCAATCCGGTGCTCACGATCGGCGAGCAGATCGCCGAAGCGGTGCGCCTCCACTTCGGCGTCGACCAGCGGGAAGCGCGCGAGCGCGCCATCGACATGCTGCGCAAGGTTCGCATTCCGCTGGCCGAAAAGCGGCTCGGCGACTATCCGCATCAGTTCTCGGGCGGAATGCGTCAGCGGGTGATGATCGCTATGGCGCTTTCGTGCAATCCGGAGCTGCTCATCGCCGACGAGCCGACGACCGCGCTCGACGTTACGATCCAGGCCCAAGTGCTCGAGCTGATGGACGAGCTGCAGCGCGAGACCGGCGCGGCCATCATTCTGATCACGCACGACCTTGGGGTCGTCGCCGAGTTCTGCCGGAACGTGCTCGTGATGTACGGCGGCAACATGGTTGAGTACGGGACCGCCGAGCAGATCTTTGCCGAGCCGCGCATGCCCTACACGCAGGGGCTGCTGTCGTCGCTGCCGAGGCTCGATCAGAACAAACGTCTGGTTCCGATCGCCGGACAGCCGCCGAATCTCTTACGGCTGCCGCCGGGCTGCGCTTTCGCGCCGCGCTGCGCCTACACGATGCCGATCTGCGCCGAGCCGGTTCCGCTCTACGACTTCGGCGGCGGGCACGTGGCGCGCTGCTTCCTCTACGACGAGCGTGCGCGCGACCAGCGCCCCGAAAGCCAGCGCGGCCTTCCCATTATTCCGGCCGGCAGCGCGTGAACAACGGCTCTCTCATCGAGGTCAAGGATCTCTTCAAGTACTTCCCAATCCATGCTGGATTGATGTCGCGCCACGTCGCCGATGTCCGCGCGGTCGACGGTGTGAGCTTTCGGATCGAAGAGGGCGAAACGCTGGGGTTGGTCGGCGAATCCGGCTCCGGCAAGACCACGATCGGGCGGCTGCTCTTGCGCCTCCTGCCGGCGACCAAGGGCGAGATCATCTTCGAAAGTCGCGACGTCCTGGCGATGAACCGGAACGAGATACGCCGCCTGCGACGCTCGATTCAGATCATCTTCCAGGACCCTTTCGCTTCGCTCAATCCGCGGATGTCGATCGGCGAGATCATTGCCGAGCCGCTGCGAATTCACGGCATCGCGTCGGGTAAGGCCGTAGACGAGCGCGTTCAAGAACTCCTCTCACTCGTCGGGCTTCAGCCATACCACGCGAACCGTTATCCGCACGAGTTCTCCGGCGGGCAGCGCCAGCGCGTCGGGGTCGCGCGCGCGCTCGCCGTCGATCCGCGGTTCATCGTCTGCGACGAACCGGTCTCGGCGCTCGACGTCTCGATTCAGGCGCAGGTCATCAACCTGCTCGAGGATCTCCAGAAGAAATTCAAGCTGACCTACCTGTTCATCGCTCACGACCTTTCGGTCGTGCGGCACATCTCGACGCGGGTCGCCGTGATGTACGTCGGCAAGATCGTCGAGCTGGCCGACCGCGACGCCCTCTACGAGCGGCCGATGCATCCGTACACCCAGGCGCTGCTCTCGGCGATTCCGATTCCCGACCCGGTGCTCGAAAAACGGCGCAAACGCATCGTGCTCACTGGAGACATCCCGTCGCCGGTCAACCCGCCGCCGGGATGCCGCTTTCACACGCGCTGTCCGGTTGCGTTCGAGCGCTGCAAGATCGAGGAGCCGCCGCTGCGCGAGTACGCGCCGGGGCATTTCGCCGCGTGCCACTGGGTCGAGGAGCACGGCGGCAAAGCGCCCGAGCTGGTCTCCGTTCCTTAGGAGCCTCTTCTAGCAAAGAAAAACGGGCGACCGCATCGCGATCGCCCATCATTCTCTCTTAACCGCTCAGGCTAAGCTTTTTTCTTGCGTCCGCCCTTGCGCGCTGCCTTGCGGACCGCTTTCCGCACGCCCTTACGGCGTACGGTCTTGCGGGCCTTACGCACGCCTTTGCGCGTGGTCTTGCGCGCCTTACGCGCGCCCTTGCGCACGGCCTTACGGACCTTGCGCGCGCCCTTACGGACCTTGCGCGCGCCCTTGCGGGCCTTGCGCACGCCCTTGCGCGCGCCTTTACGGGCTTTACGCGCGCCCTTGCGCACGGCCTTACGGACCTTGCGCGCGCCCTTGCGAACCGCTTTGCGGACGGCCTTGCGGACGGCCTTGCGGACCGCTTTGCGGACGGCCTTGCGGGCAACTTTCTTGCGGGCCGCTTTTTTACGGCCGTTCGTCGCCTTCTTCGCAAGTGCGACGGCGGCAACGGCCTTACGGCGACGTGCTTTACGACGCGGCTTGGGAGCTTCGGGCGTCGCGCCGCCGTTCATCGGGGTATCTGAGTCCATTCATTCCTCCTCGTCCCCCCGGGACGATAAGCGTTAGTGGACAGCGCTTTTTTTCCAGCGCTTTGCACGCATCATAGAGGATTTTTACGAATCATGCAAATTCGCGTGCGCGCGTGTGCAACGATGCGCGAGAACCGGCGACGAAAAACGGCTAAAATTTGCGAGGCCTTGACCCCGGCGGTATACTAAGGCCCGTGAAAAAGCCCCTGATCATCGTCGAGTCGCCGACAAAGGCTCGGACGATCAAGAAGTTTCTCCCGCGTTATGCGGTGAAGGCCTCGGTGGGGCACGTGCGCGATCTTCCGAAGAGTACGCTGGGCGTCGACGTCGAGAACGGTTTCGCGCCGCGCTACCTCACGATCAAGGGTAAGGGCGACGTCATCAAAGAGTTGCGGGGCGCGGTCAAAAGCGCGAGCGACGTTTTCCTCGCAACCGACCCCGACCGCGAGGGCGAGGCGATCGCCTGGCATCTCGCGGAATTGCTCAAACTTGCCGATCCCAAGCGGATCGAGCTCCACGAGATCACCAAAGAGGCAGCGATGGCGGCGCTCAAAGAGCCGCATCACATCGACCTCAACCGCGTCAACGCTCAACAGGCACGGCGCATTCTCGACCGGCTCGTCGGCTACAAAATCTCGCCGCTGCTGTGGGCGAAGGTGCGCGGCGGCCTCTCGGCCGGCCGCGTGCAATCGGTCGCCGTGAAGCTGATCGTCGATCGCGAGCGCGAGATCGCGGCCTTCGTACCTAAAGAGTACTGGAGCCTCACGGCGCTGCTGGCCGGCGAGAGCGATCCCGAAATGCCGTTTTCCGCCGACCTCGTTTCGCACCACGGCGAAAAGCTCGAGCTCCATACGCAGGCCGAGACCGAGAGCGTCCTGCAAGCGCTCGACGGCGCCGCCTATCGCATCGCCGGCATCAAGAAGCGCGAAGTGCGCCGGCAGGCTCCGGCGCCGTTTACGACCTCAACGCTCCAGCAAGAGGCATCGCGCAAGCTGCGGATGCGGGTACGGCGCGCGATGCAAGTGGCGCAGAGTCTCTACGAGGGGCTCGATCTCGGCGGCAGCGACGGCACCGTCGGCTTGATCACCTACATGCGTACCGACTCGACGCGGATCAGCGATCTGGCGCGCGATTCGGCGCGCGAGTTCATCGTATCGGAGTACGGTGAGGCATTCCACGGCGGCCGCGTCCACCGGGTCCGCGAGGGCGCCCAAGATGCGCACGAAGCGATTCGGCCAACCTCGATCCACCGGACGCCGGCGAGCTTGGCGCAGGTACTCAAACGCGACGAGCTGCGGCTTTATACGATGATCTGGGAGCGTTTCGTCGCCTCGCAGATGTCGGCGGCGGTATTCGACCAAACGGTCGTCGACGTCAGCGCTCACGAATACGGCTTTCGCGCCACCGGAACGGTGATGCGGTTTGCCGGCTTCACCCGCGTTTATGAGGAAGGCAAAGACGACGAAGGCAGCGCCAAGGGACGCGTCCGGCTACCCGAGCTGCACGAAGGCGAGACGCTCGATTGCCGCAAGCTGGAACCGAAGCAGCACTTCACCGAGCCGCCGCCGCGCTACAGCGAGGCCGCGCTCGTCAAGGCGCTCGAAGACAACGGCATCGGCCGGCCGTCGACCTACTCGACGATCGTCGAGACGATCCAAGCCCGCGGGTATGTGACGCAGCAAGAGCGGCGCTTTATGCCGACCGAGATCGGCACCGCGGTCAACGACCTGCTCGTCGATCATTTCCCGAAGATCCTCAACCTCAAGTTCACCGCGCAGATGGAGGGCGATCTCGACAAGGTCGCCGACGGGCTCGAGGACTGGGTCGCGCTCTTACGCCGCTTCTACGCTCCCTTCGAGACCGAGCTGGAAGAGGCCGAGAAACGGCTGCCGCGCCTTGAGCTGCGCGACGAACCGACCGACGAGATCTGCCCGAACTGCGGCCGGCCGATGGTCATCAAGACCGGGCGTTTCGGGCGCTTCATCTCGTGCACCGGATATCCCGAATGTAAGACGGCAAAGCCGATCGTCAAAGAGACCGGCGTCGCTTGTCCGAAGTGCGGCGGCGCGATCGTCGAGCGGCGCTCGAAAAAAGGGCGCACGTTTTACGGGTGCGCGACCTATCCGAAGTGTGATTTCATTTCGTGGGACGCCGTCGTATCGCAGCGCTGCCCGGTCTGCAACTCCCACGTCGTGTCGAAGACGCGGCGCGGCGGGGTTACGCAGCTCGAATGCGCGGCCGATCGTCAGCACGAGGTCAAGGAAGAGCCCGCGCTGGTCTAGTGTAGACACTACAGCAGCTTCGCGGGGGGCAGAATTCGCTTGAGCTTGGAACGGTTGACGGTTATTGGGGGCGGCCTCGCCGGGTGTGAGGCGGCGTGGCAGGCCGCACGGCTCGGCGTCGAGGTCGACCTCTACGAGATGCGGCCGCAACGCAGCGGCCCGGCGCACACGACCGGTGCGCTCGCGGAACTCGTCTGCAGCAATTCGTTTCGCGGCGCCGCGTTGGAGAACGCCGTCGGCTTGCTTAAGGAAGAGCTGGCACGCATGGGCTCGCTGATAGTAATCGCGGCGCGTGAGAACGCCGTGCCGGCGGGCGGCGCGCTCGCCGTCGACCGCGCGCGCTTTGCCGCAGCGGTGCAGGCGCGTATCGACGGCGAGTCGCGCATCGCGCTGCGGCGGGAAGAGTTCGGCGCGATTCCGCTCGATCGACCGGCGATCGTCGCCTGCGGACCGCTGCCGAGCGAAGAATTCTTGGCGAGCTTGGATGCGCTGCTCGGCGGCGGAAGGCTCTATTACTACGATGCGGCTTCGCCGATCGTTGCCGCCGATTCGCTCGACGAAACCGCGATGTTCCGGCAGTCGCGCTACGACAAAGGCGCCGGCGATGACTACCTCAACATTCCGCTGGATCGCGCGGAGTACGCGCAGCTGCTCGCCGATTTACGCACGCTCGAGCGGCACGCGGCGAAGAGTTTTGAGGAGACGCGTTATTTCGAGGGCTGCCTGCCGGTCGAAGAGATGGCCGACCGCGGCGACGACGTGCTTCGCTTCGGCCCGCTCAAACCCGTCGGCCTGCGCGATCCGCGCACCGGCCGGGCGCCCTTTGCGGTCGTGCAGCTGCGCAAAGAGAATGCGGAAGGGACGGCCTACAACCTCGTCGGCTTTCAGACGCGGCTCGCGTGGCCCGCGCAGCGCGAGGCCTTCGGAAGGCTCCCCGGTTTGGCAAACGCAGAGTGGCTGCGGCTCGGCGTGATGCACCGCAACACGTTCATCGACTCGCCCCGGCTGCTCGACGAACGCCTGCGGCTGAACGGAACGCGGGCGCTCTATTTTGCCGGGCAGATCACCGGCGCCGAGGGATACGTCGAAGCGGCGGCCTGCGGCGCGATGACCGGCATCGCGGCCGCGCGCCAGATCCTCGGTCTGCCGCCGGTCGAGTTCCCGCGGGAAACGGCCTTCGGCGCCGTTGTCGCGCACTTACAGAACCGGCACACCCCCGATTTTCAGCCCTCGAACGTGACGTGGGGGGCTTTCCCTGCCGCTGAGACCGGGGGGAAGCTGGGCAAGCGGGAGCGGCGCCGGATCGCGGCCGAGCGCGCGCTCGAGGCGATCGAACGCTTCGCGGCTGAAACCGTCGCGGCGCCCGCGGGGTACTGAAAAAAGCGAATGTTACGTTCAACGACCATTTTAGCCGTACGGCGCGACGGGAAGCTCGCGATCGCCGGTGACGGCCAAGTCACGCTCGACAAGACGATCGTCAAGCACGGTGCGCGCAAGGTGCGCAAGGTCAGCGGCGGCAAGGTCCTCGCCGGCTTCGCCGGCTCGGCCGCCGACGGCATCACGCTGCTCGAAAAGTTCGAAGGGAAGTTTGCCGAGTTCAAAGACATCACGCGAGCGGCGGTCGAGCTCGCCAAAGACTGGCGCCAGGACCGGGCGCTGCGGCGCCTCGAGGCGCTGATGATCGTCGGAAACCCCGAGCACCTATTTTTGCTCTCGGGTACCGGCGACGTCATCGAGCCCGATGAGGGCATTGCCGCGATCGGCAGCGGCGGCCCCTACGCGCAGGCCGCCGGGTCGGCGCTGCTGCGCAACACCGAACTCTCTGCCGCCGAGATCGCGCGCAAAGGGCTCGAGATCGCCTCGGAGATCTGCATTTACACCAACTCCGACATCACCGTGGAGACGCTGCCATGACCGGGATGCTCGCGACGACGCTCGATCCCACAACGCTGACGCCTCGCCAGATCGTCGCCGAGCTCGATAAGTACATCGTCGGCCAAGGGAAGGCGAAGCGCGCCGTGGCAATCGCGCTGCGAAATCGGTATCGCCGGGCGCGCGCTCGCGAAGACCTGCGCGAAGAGATCACTCCGAAGAACATCTTGATGATCGGGCCAACCGGCGTCGGCAAAACCGAGATCGCGCGGCGGCTCGCCGCGCTCGTCGGCGCGCCGTTCATCAAGGTCGAGGCAACGAAGTATACCGAGGTCGGCTACGTCGGGCGCGACGTGGAATCGATGGTACGCGATTTGGTGGAAGCGGCGATTCGCACGGTTACCGACGAACGGCGCGACGAGGTTCGCGATATGGCGGCACATCACGCCGTCGAACGCGTGATCGACGTGCTGCACCCCGAGACGCGACCCCCGGGAAGCGCGGCGGGCGGCGGCCCCCTCGGCGCAGCCCTTGGTTCGATCTTCGGCAGCAACTATGCGCAGCAGCAGCCGCCCGGCGCGGGGGCTGCGCTGTCCCCGGACGCGCAGCGCGTGCGCGATCAGACGCGCGGCGAGATCGAGCGCGGCTTCTACAACGTGCGGCTTATCGAGATCGAAGTCGAAGAGACGCCGAGCCTGCCGATCGGCGTCATCGGCGGCGGGATGGACCAGGGCGGCGACCTCGGCGAGATGCTCGGCGGCATCCTTCCTAAGCGTCGCACGAAGAAGCGAGTGACCGTGGCGGAAGCGCTGCGCATCTTCGAGCAGGAAGAGGCCGCAAAGCTGATCGACAGCGACGCCGTCAAACGCGAAGCGCTGCGCCGCGCCGCCGAGGACGGCATCATCTTCATCGATGAGATCGATAAGGTTGCCGCCGGCTCGCAGCAGCGCGGCGGCCCCGACGTTTCACGCGAGGGCGTCCAGCGCGATATCCTGCCGATCGTCGAAGGCTCGACGGTCAACACGAAGCACGGCCCGATCAAAACCGATCACGTGCTCTTCATCGCGGCGGGCGCGTTCCACATGAGCAAGCCGTCGGACCTCATTCCGGAACTGCAAGGGCGTCTGCCGATTCGGGTCGAGCTCGATTCCCTTACCGCGGCCGACTTCAAGACGATTTTGACGCAGCCAAAAAATGCGCTCGTGGAACAATACAAGGCGTTGCTCGCTACCGACGGCGTCTCGCTGGATTTCCGCGACGACGCGATCGAGCAGCTCGCCAACTTTGCGATGCGGGTTAACGAGCAGACCGAGAACATCGGCGCCAGGCGTCTGCATACGGTGCTCGAGCGGATGCTCGAGGACGTCAGCTTCGAGGCGCCCGAAGAGGGCGGCACCGTAGTCGTCGATAGCGAGTACGTGCGTAAGCGCCTGGCCGACGTTGTAGAGAACGCCGACCTTTCGGGGTACATTCTCTAAGACAATTCCCATTAGCCCAGGGAGGGTCCGCGCGTCGCGAAGCGGATTCTGCATCTATGAAACAGTCGCTGACTGCTGCCGTCGTTCTCACTATTGCCGCCGTCCTGACCGCGTGCAATGGCGGAAACAGCATCAATACTCCGCCTCCGGGAACCGGATCGAACTGCGGTGGTCCTCCCACCTCGAGCCACCTCGAAGTGCTCTATCCCATCCCGAACTCGAAGAACGCTCCGAAGGCGCTCGGGAATATCTACGTCTCCACGAAAGGTCAGCTTCCGCCCAGCAACTCGTTCAATTTCCTGCTGGCGCAAGCGAACGGGGGCCAGACCTTTACCGGCCCGTTCACCGGAATAAGCGAGTCGAAGATCCCACCACAGCATGCGAAACCGTCCTACCCTAATCCGGTCTACTACGCATCGGTGATAGCGGGTCCGTACGGATCGACCTATATCATCGGTCCCAGTCAAGCCGTCAGCCTCTTCTGGAACGACGGCGGGACCGGATGTACTCCGCACTTTCTCGTTAGCTCCTTCCGGACGGGGAAATAGGGCGCGCGTTCGTAGACGCGCCGGAGTAGCGGGCGGCTTTATCGCGAATAGCCGCCCGCGATGCCCTATGTCCGCGAAATCCTAACCGACGGCCATCCGACGCTGCGCAAAGTCGCCAAGCGAGTCTCGCCCAAAGAGCTCGGCGACCCGCTCTTTCAGCAGCTCATCGACGATATGTTCGAAACGATGTACGCCGCGCCGGGCGTCGGTCTGGCTGCACCGCAAGTCAACGTTTCCAAGCGCCTCTTCGTGATGGACGTGCACGACGACGAGCACGAACCGGTGGTCATCATCAATCCGAAGATCGAGGCGCTGCACGAAGAGGTCGAGCTGCGCGAAGGCTGCCTATCGGTGCCGGGGATGGTCGGTGAGATCGTGCGTTTCAAGCACGCCGCGGTCAGCGGTTTGGATCGCAACGGAGAGAAGATCCGAGTCGAGGGCGACGGCTTACTCGCGCAGTGCATTCAGCACGAAGTCGATCATCTCAACGGCGCGCTCTACATCGATCGGGCGCGCGACCTGCGCGAGGCCGTCAGCGAAGAGGAGAAAGAAGCCGCAGAGGCTTGAAGACGCTCTTCTTCGGCACCAGCGCCTTCGCGGTGCCGACCCTGCGCATCGTCGCGCAGCAGACGCAGTGCGCCGGCGTCGTGACCGCGCCGGACCGGCCGGCCGGCCGAGGCCAGCGCTTGCAGCCGAGTCCGGTCAAACGCGCGGCGCGCGAGTTGGGTTTGCGCGTCTACGAACCGGTGCGGCTGCGCGCGTTTGCGGCGGAGCTAGCGGGCGAAGACTTCGATCTGTTCGTCTTGGCCTCGTACGGGCGCATTCTGCCGCCGGCGCTGCTCGAGCTGCCGCGCTTGGGCGCGCTCAACGTGCACCCGTCGCTGCTGCCGAAATACCGTGGCGCGACGCCGATTCAGAGTGCGATCCTGCACGGAGAACGCACGACCGGCGTTTCGATCATGCTGATGGATGCGGGCCTAGACACCGGTGACGTCGTCGCCGCGCAGGCGGTCGACCTCGGGCCCGACGAGACCTATGGCGAGCTGCACGATCGTCTCGCGCAGACCGGTGCCGAGCTATTGCGCGAGGCGCTGCGGGCGGCGGAGCGCGGCGAGTTGCGCGCCGCGCCGCAGCGCGGCGAGCCGACGCTCACCCGGCTCATCGAACGCGACGATCTGCTCGTCGACTGGAACTGGCCGGCGGAGCGAATCGCCCGCACCGTGCGCGCCTATTCGCCGCAGCCGGCCGCCCGAGCGGAGATCGACGGCGAAAGCGTCAAGCTTTTGCGGGCGCACGTCGACGAGACGGGCCGGCTCGTCATCGACGAGCTGATCGCACCGAATCGTGGAAAAATGAGCGGCGAAGCTTTCACGCGGGGGCGCAGTGGGCGCGCGTGAAGTAGCGTTGCGTGTCGTACGCGACGTCTTTGAGGATTGCGGACCGGCTCGCACCGCCCACGCCGCCTTCGATTATCGCGTGCGCCGCGGCAGCTTGAGCGAACGCGACGTTGCCTTCGCCGCGGAACTGGCCTACGGCGCGATCAAGATGCGGCGCGCGCTGGACTTTTATCTCGCCGGCCGGGTCAAGACGATACCCGCGGTCATCCACGAGATACTGCGCCTGGCGATCTACGAACTCGTCTATACGCGGGCCGACGAGTACGCGACGGTCTTCGAGTTCGTCAATCTGGCGAAACGCTTCGGGCATCGGGGGCTGGCCAATCTCGTCAACGCGGTGCTCCGGGGCTTCTTACGCGACCGTCCCGCGGCGCCCCAGCGCGGCGCGTTTGCAAACGAAGACGAATACCTCGCGACCCTCTACTCGCTGCCGACCTGGCTCGTGCGTCAGTGGCGCACCCTCTTTGGCGCGCGGCTCGAAGAGATCTGCGCGGCCGTCGACGAGCCCGCGAAGAGCGCGATCGTCGTGAACGCGTTACGCGGCGATGCAGAGGCGGGTGCCGCCGCGCTCCGGACCGCCGGCGTCGAGACCTTCCCGTCGCCAATCGTTGCCGAGGCGCTGCTGGTCGAGCGAGGACGCCTGGCTGAGCTGCGTGACGACGGCCGCTGGTGGCAACAATCGGAGAGCTCCGCGATGCCGGTCGATATTCTGAATCCGCAGCCGGGCGAGGCGATCCTCGACGTCTGCAGCGGGCGCGGCAACAAGGCCCTGCAGATCGGCGGGCGTCTGCTGCGGGAGGGCACGCTTTGCTGCATCGAGCGCGACGAACGCAAAGCCGAGCTGCTGGAGGAGCGGCTCGCGCGGGCGGACGTCATCGCGGCGATCGTCACCGGCGATGCGACGCAAGCGCTGCTCCCGCCCGACCGCTTCTTCGATCGGGCGCTGATCGACGCGCCGTGCTCGGGCACGGGCATCGTGGGACGGCAGCCCGAGGCCCGCTGGAAGAAGCAGGTCACCGACGGCGAACGGCTTGCATCCACGCAGCGGGCGCTGCTGCAACAGATCGCGCGTCACGTTTATCCCGGCGGAGCGTTAGTCTATGCGGTCTGTTCGGTCGACCCGCGCGAGACGACGGAAGTGATTGATTGGTTTTTGGCGCGAGAGAACTTCGAGCGCGGCCTGATCCCCGCGGCCTACAAGGGGCTGCTGACGGAGGCTGGAGACGTTCTCGTGCCCCCCGGCCTTAACGGGCGCGACGGCTTTTACATCGCCCGCTTGGAGCGCCGGCCGTGAGCTTCTTCGAGCGCATCGAACAGGCGTGTGCGCAGTTTATCGAGCGAACGTTCGCCAAGAGCTTCCCGAGCGACGTCGAGCCCGCGCAGATCGCGCGCAAGCTCGTCGCCACGATGGAGGCGCAGACGCGCGGCGAAGAGGGCCGGCCCAGCGCGCCCTCCGCCTACGCGGTCTACGTGAGCCCCGCAGACTTCGAACGTCTGGAGCAACACCGCGAGTACCTGGAAGAGGCTTGGATCGACCTCCTGCGGGATCTCGCGGCGAAGGTGGGCGTCGCGTTCGTTGACGGCGAGCCGCGCGTGACGATGTCGGCGCGCCCGAGCGTGCCGCTCGGCGCGATCGCAATCGAGGTGGGCGACGCCGCCAGAGCAAGCGCCCAGTTTGCGCTCCGAATGATCAAAGGGCTGCCCGTCGATGGGGTATACTCTATTACGGGGACGACCCGTGTCGGACGCGGCGACGACAGCGAGATCGTACTGCTCGACCCGAGCGTTTCTCGAGCGCACGCCATCGTTGAGTTCGATGCGGGCGAGCCGGTCGTGCGCGATCTCGATTCGACGAATGGAACCTACGTCAACGGACGGCGGGTCCGGGTCGAATCGCTGCAGGATGGAGACGAGCTGCGATTTGGAAATACCCGAATGAGATTTGAAGACGCGTGAATCTGCGGATCGGGTCGCTCGAGATAACGGCGGCGCTGGCAGTCGTGGCGGTGCTGGCGGCACGGCCGCGTCTGCGCGTAGCGATCGAGATCGGCAGCATCTCGCCGATGCAGCTCGGCGTCGAGATCATCGAGCGGCGCGCCCGGCGGCCCGTGCAAGGCCGGCCGCCCTTCTACATCGGGCGGGCGAAAGACGCGGCGATCGCGCTGCAGGATCCGGAGGTCAGCCGGCGGCACGCGCGTTTTTCCAGTCATGACGGGGCGATCTACGTCGAGGACTGCAAGAGCCGCAACGGGACCTTCCTCAACGGACGCCGGATCGGTGAGGCCATCGAGGTGCGCGAGGGCGACGAGATCGACGTCGGAACGACCCGTATGGTCGTGACCTCGGTACGGCCGGCATGACGCTGGCGATACGCGGCGACCGGACCTCCTGCCTGAGCCTGCAGCTCGGGCCGGGAACGTGGCTGCTCGCGGTCGCCCGCGGCTTCGGACAGATCGGCGGCATGCCGACCGAGACGGCACTCCTCTCGCGCCTGCGCCTGGAGTGCCAGCGCCGGATGCGCAGCCCCCGCTTTCGCCGCGCGATCGATCGCCCGCAGGCGGCGGCGACGGCGATGCTGGCGATCATGGGCCGCGTAAATGGCGCGCTCTACGCGTGCACCGCGAGCCATGACGACTACGTAACGGCCGCCGCCTCGGTGACCGCCGTCGTCGTCGTGCAGCGCTACGCCTACGTGATCCACGCCGGAGCGACGGCGGCCTATCTCGCACGCGATGGGGAAATCATTCCGCTCTGCGCCGACGACGGGCTCGACGACCCGCAGATTCCGGTGCTGGCGCGCGCCTTTGCGACCGCGCCGGCGCTCGACGTCAGCGTCTCGAACGCGCGCCTCGTCCCGGGCGACGCGATCGTCCTGATCGGCCGCCGAGTGGCGAGCGAATTGCAGCTCCGCGAGTTGTTGGCGCGCTTGGATGAAAGCGAACCCGCCGAACAGATTCTCGTTGCGCGCTTCGAAGAGGACGCGGCATCGGCGGAGCCGCGCGCGAGCGCCCGCCGGCGCTCGCGATTCGCGCCGCTGCTGCGGGTGTTGGCGCTCATCGGGTTTCTCGTAGCCGCGGTCCTCGCGCACTGATCGCCGCAAACGTCCGCCGGTTCGCGCCGATGACCGGCGCGCTGGCCGTTGCCGCGCTCATTCTTTCCTACGCTCCGCCCCACACGATCGGGCCCCCGTGGATGCTCGCGCTTCTCGGCGCGTTCGCGCTGGCGTGGGTGCTGTGGCAGCCCTCGTCAAGTTGGCGCGACGACGTTATGCCTGCGCTGGCCGTCGTGCTCTCGGCGCTGGGCCTCGCGATGGTCGCGCGGCTCTCGCCGGATCTCGCCGCGCGCCAGCAGCTCTGGGTGCTCGTCTCGGTGGGGCTCGCGATGATCGCGGGCCCCGCGTTCACGCACTTCCGCCGCTTCGCCGCGTTCAAATATCTCTGGGTCGTTGCCTCGCTCGTGCTCTTCCTGCTCTTGATTCTGTTCGGACAGGAGATCAACGGCGCGCGTCTATGGATCAAGGTGGGTCCAGTCCAGTACGAGCCGATCGAGCTGATCAAGCTTTTCATCGTCCTCTTTCTTGCGGCGTATCTCGCCGAAACCGCGGACGTGATCGCCAAGGCGAGGCTGTGGTCGCTGCGCGCAAACCTCAAGTATTTGGGACCGCTCTTCATCGGCTGGGGAGCGTCGATGGCGATTTTGGTCGTGCAGCGCGATCTGGGAATGGCGACGCTGCTGCTGGCGACGTTTGCGACGATGCTCTACGTCGCGACGCGCCGCTGGGACATCGTGCTCTTCGGCGCGCTGCTCTTCGCACTGGGTGCGTTCTGGGCCGTGCATCACTATCCGTACGTCAATTCCCGGATTGCCGTCTGGTTCAATCCGTTCTCCGATCCGCACGGCGCAGGCTATCAGTCGTCGCAGGCCTACTATTCGCTTGCGGCGGGCGGCCTGCTCGGCACCGGATACCGGCTCGGGCACCCGAACTTCATTCCGGACGTCGCGACCGACTACGTGTACGCCGCGTTCGCCGAAGAGTTCGGCGCGGTCGGCGCAATCGTCGTGCTGGCGATCTTCCTCGATTTGGTGCGCCGCATCTTCGCTGCGGGGCTCGAACAGCCGGATCTGTACTCGAAGCTGCTGGCCACGGGGCTTGGCGCGACGCTGGGCTTTCAAGTGGTGATCATCGTCGGCGGCGTGATCGGACTGCTGCCGCTTACCGGCATCACGCTGCCCTTCGTCTCGTATGGCGGAAGCTCGCTCTTGGCGAACTTCTTGCTTGTGGCACTCGTCTGGGCGATCAGCGCCCGTCCTCGGAGGACGCAATGAGATTCTTGGTCGCCGCTGCGCTCGTGATGACGCTTGCGGCCTGCGCCAAAGGTTCGAATAACGCGAGCACGCAGGCTGCGGCCTCAGCGTCGGCCGCTGCCGACGCGCAGAATCCCGCCTCGGCGAGCGACGGCGCAACCGTCTACCTCGAAAACTGCTCGAGCTGCCACCAAACCAGCGGAGAGGGCGTCTCGGGCGCCTTTCCGCCGTTGGCGGCCAATCCCGTCGTAACCGGCAATCCGGTCACCGTCATCGCGATCGTCAAAAATGGACTCGAAGGAAAGATCGTCGTGCACGGCAACGCCTATAGCGGCATCATGCCGGCGTGGAAGAAACAGATCTCCGACCAGCAGATCGCCGAAGTGATCTCCTACATTCGCAGCGCCTGGAACAACAACGCCGGAGCCGTCAGCCTCTCGCAGGTACAAAGCGTCCACTAGGAGCCTGTCGGGCTCCTAAATCGAGACGACGTCTCCGAGGTTTGGGCGTTCGCCGAATTCGATTTCGAAGAGCATCTCGACGTAGTCGTGCATGCCGGGATCGATGTGCCGCAGCCGCGCGCGGGTGGCGCGCGGCCACGGCGACGCGCTGTCGTTTGCTTCGACGTACGCACGCAGCGACTCGGCGAAGTACTCGTCGACGCC
>DASXFZ010000009.1 GCA_036489315.1 Candidatus Cybelea sp. | reverse complement strand
CGTCGTGGGGCTCGATCCGCGAAGCTGCAGCGCAAACCTGCGCAGCATCGGCATTAAATCCGGTAATCCCCTCAGCGCCGACTACACGTCGTGCGGACACGCCCTGACCAGCGACGGATCGGATCCGGGAACGCTGTACATTCCCAATCCGCAGACCGGCACGTTCGATACGTTCGGGCAGTTTCGCCAGCCGTGGCAGCTGAATCTCGGCATGCAGACGTCGTACGATTTCAGCCCGCGCGTGACCGGCCGGCTCATGGTCACCAACCTGCTCAACCGCTGCTTCGGCGGTTCAAGCGCGCCGTGGACGGCGGCCTACCCTCCCAACTCCGTGATCTGCGGCTACGTCTCCAACACGTTCTACAACGGCGGCCACTTCTACAACGGCACGGGGCCCAACGATCTCGCCGCCAACGGCGTCAAAGAGAATCCGTACTTCGCGCAGAGTTTCGTGCCGACGTACAGCGACTCGTCTTCGGGTAACTATCCGCTTGCGTTGAACTTCTACTTCGCCCTTCAGGTGAAGCTGTAGTCCCCGCGATCTACTCGCTCGACGCCGGCAATCGCATCGCCGGCGTCTCGGGCGCGGTGATCTCGCCCGACGGCCGGGGCATCGCCTACGTCGTCTCGCGGTCGGTCGTGGAGCGAAACACGTCGGTAGACGAACTGCACGTGTATGACCTAAAGCTCCGGCGCGACCGCCGGCTCTCTCTCGTACACGAGTCGTACTCGAACCTCATGTGGTCGTCCGGCGACCGATTGGCCTATATCGCCGACGATCCGGCAACGAAGACCGATCAGATCTTCGCCCTCGATGCGCGCGGTCGGGAACAGCGCATCACCGCCGGCCGCACCGAAGTGATGGATGCGAGCTGGGCACCCGACGGCGTGCGCTTCGCCTTCGTTCGCCGTGACGCAGTGCCGGTACGCACCGGCGCCGCGAGTTTTCTCGACGGCTTTGCCGTGGGAGACAACGCGTATCTCGCGACGAAGGCGCCGGTGCCGGCGCATCTCTGGCTCGTCGACCTGCGGGGGCGCGAGCGGCGCTTGACCTCTGGCAGCGATTGGAGCCTGCGCGACGACCTTCCCTCGTGGTCGAGCGACGGCCGCTCGATCGTGTACGCTCACGCCGACGGCGTCGCTTACAGCCTACGCGACCGATCCTTCGTGGAGCGCGTCGACGCGGCAAGCGGAATGCGCCACGCGCTGACCCCGCAACGCCATTTCGAAGAAGGGCCGCTCTACGCGCCCGACGGGTCGAGCGTCGCCTACCTCTATCCGCGCGACGGTGATCCCGCTAATGAGTCCGAGGTGTTTACCGTCGCGGCGGCGGGCGGCGAGCCGCGCGACGTTTCCGGAGGCCTCGACCGCCACAGCGAGGCCTTCGCCTGGTACGATTCCTCGCGTCTGCTGATGCGCGTCTACGACCGCACGCGCGTTCGCCTCGTCCTCGGACGGACGGAGCGTGCAGGCTTTGAAGACGTCAGCACGGGTGAGGTCGCCGACGCTTCGATCGAAGCGCAGTGCGCCGCGCGCAATGGTGCCATCGCATTTACCGGTTCGACGCCGCTGCACCCCGACGAACTCTACTATCTGCCGTCGGCCTCCGCAGCTCCCCAGCGGCTCACGAACTACAACGGTACGATCGCGGCGCTCGATCTCGCCCATCAAACCGAGATTGCGTACGCCTCGGGCGGCTACATGCAGTACGCCGTTCTCACCTATCCCCCGGGCTACGATCCGCACCGCAAGTATCCGCTGCTGGTGCGAATTCACGGCGGCCCCAATCTCTCGTCGTTCGTTGCCTTCGATCCGTTCTATCAATACGCGGCCTCGCGCGGGTATCTCGTCCTGGCGCCGAACTATCGCGGTTCGACCAATGGCGGCAATGCATTCCAGCACGCGATCTTCGCCGATCCGAGCGTCGGCCCGGGCAACGACGTGCTCGCGGCGATCGATGCGGTCGTCGCGCGCAACATCGTCGATCCCGGCCGGATCGGCGTCTCGGGCTGGTCGTACGGCGGTCAGATGACGACCTGGCTGATCGGCCACGATACTCGCTTCAAAGCGGCAGTCGCGGGAGCCGCCGTCGACGACCTGGTCGTCGATTATGCGACCGCCGACGATATCGACGACGATCGCAACTCGCTCGGAAGCTCGCCCTTTGCGCCCGGCGCGCTCGCGCAGTGGAGGACCGCTTCGCCGTTGACGTACTTCGAGCGAATCACGACGCCGACGTTGATGTTTTCCAACGTCTACGACGTTCGCGTTCCGATCGTGGAGAGCTACGAGCTCTTTCACGCGCTGCGCGACCGAGGCGTCCCCGTGGAGTTCTACGCCTATCCTACTTCGGGCCATCTGCCCAGTGGGCCGGTGCGAACGGCCGACGTCTATCGCCGCTGGCTCGATTGGTTCGACCGTTACGTCAGGAGGTAGTTACGATGAAGCTCACTCTCGGCTCGCGCGCGAGCGGCGTTTTCGTTACGCTTGCGCTTCTTACCGGGTGCAGCGCGGCCGGAAATCAAGCCGGTCCCGTTGCCTACCCCGGACAACCGGCAACCGCAAAGGCAGCGGGAGATGCGTTGCTCTACGTCGTCGACAACGGCGCCAATACGGTCTCCTATCTTTCGTATCCCAAGGGCAAGACGCTCGGCACGCTGACGGGCTTCGGTTCGGTCAACGGCTCGTGCGTCGACGCGAAGGGCGACGTCTTCATTACCGATAGTCACAACTCCGAGCTCGACGAGTTCGCTCACGGCAGCAGAACAATCCGCAAGCGCCTCAAAGATACGCAGGATTATATGCTCGGCTGTTCGGTCGATCCGGTCAGCGGAAATCTCGCCGTGGCGGCCCAGCCGCGCGACAGCAGTCCGGGCGGAGTCGCCATCTTCACGCACGCAAAGGGCAAACCCAAGGAGTTCGAAGGCTCGCCCGTCTACCTTCCCAGTCACTGCACCTACGATGATAAAGGCGATCTTTTCGTCGATGGCTCCAACGGGCACGCCCAGTTTGCGCTGGCCGAGCTGCCGGCGAAGAGCAAAGCGTTCGTGACGATTACGCTCGACGAGTCGATCGCTGCTGCCGGCGGCCTGCACTGGGACGGAACCTACCTCGCGGTCGACGATCAGGGTGTCGGTTATCAAGGCTCGACGGTCTACCGTTTCGCGATTTCGGGCAGCTCGGGAACGACCGTCTCGAAGGTCGCGCTGCGCGGCTCGCGCGATGTCGACGATTTCTGGATCGACGGCGGCAAGCTCATTGGGCCCGACCAGGGGGTGAGCTCGGCGGTCGTTCGCGTTTGGAAGTATCCGGCGGGCGGAAAGCCCCAGCGCAGTTTCGGTTCTTTCGTCTTTCCCGTTTCGGACGCCGTGAGTTTGTAGGAGAGCATTGATGGAAGGTATCGACCGACGCGACTTTTTACTCGCTGCCGGCGCGGCCGCGACGCTCGCGGCGACGGCGCCGGCGGCGGCTCAGGGCGGCAGCGGCCCAGTCTTTCTTTCGACCTGGAAATGGGGCATCGAAGCCAACGCGCGCGCGGCGCAAGTCTTCGCCGCCGGCGGGTCGGTGCTCGACGCGCTCGAGAAAGGCATCAACCTGGTCGAAGACGATCCGAACGTCGATAGCGTCGGCTACGGCGGGTTGCCCAACGCGCAGGGAGAGGTCGAGCTCGACGCCGGCATCATGGACGGTACGACGCATCGCGCCGGGTCGGTCTGTAACCTCCACAAGATCAAGAACCCGATCTCGGTCGCGCGACTGGTTATGGAGAAGACGCGGCACACGACGATGGCCGGCGAAGGCGCGTTGCAGTTCGCGATCGAGATGGGCTTCAAACCGATGCAATTGCTGACTCCAAACAGCCTCGAGGCATGGCTGAAGTGGAAGAACACGCCCAACCACAAGACGTTTTGGATCGACGCGGATCATCACGATACGATCGGCATGGTCGCAATCGACGGTAAGGGGCAGGTCGTCGCGGGGTGTTCGACGAGCGGGCTCGAGTGGAAGATCCCCGGACGCGTCGCCGACTCGCCGATTGTCGGCTGCGGCTACTACGCCGATGCGTCTGCGGGGGCAGCCTCGGCCACGGGCAACGGCGACGTGATGGCTAACTACTGCACGTCGATCTACATCGTCTCCCGAATGGCCGCCGGCGCGCACCCGCAGGAAGCCTGCAACGATTTGATGCGTTTCATGGCCAAGAGCGCGCCCGATCTGCACGGCGGCGAATACTGCGTGATCGCGATCGACACGCACGGTGAGATCGGCGCGGCCTCGATGAACGCGAAGATGCCGCTGCAGTACGTGCTCTGGCGCAACGGAGCCAACGCCATGCACACCGCGGCGGCCCTACTTTAGCTGAAAGTCACCGTCGACCGAGGCGCGCCCTACTTGTAGGTCTGCACGCAGGTGTGCGTAGCGTCGCTCAGCTCCGGCTGCGTCGTGTACTGCTTAGAGCCGAAGCGATCGTTGGCGAGATTGTGCCAGGCGCAGTCGTCGCCGATCTCGCCGTCGACCCCGCGCCAGCCGCTGAAGGGCTGCGGGTCGGTGATCGCCTCTCCGTATTCGTCGCCGGCCATGATCGTGACGCCCTCATCGGCACCGCTCTCGTCAGAGGGGGGCTTGATGCTGTTTTTGCCGCAGCCGTCCGAGTCGGGCGTGTACGGGAAGTTAATATACGCCAGCAGATCGTTCTTCTTGTAGTAGGTATAGCTGTGATAGGCGCACCAGTTCGCCGGGAAACCTTGCATGCTGCGGCCGTGCGGCGTCGCGACGAGGTAGACGCCCTGCGGATCGTACTTCAGGTGAGACAACGCCTTGATCGCCTCCGCGGCCACTTGCTGATCGGTCGGACTGCTGGGCACCGCCGATTCGTCGCTCCACGTTCCGCCGAACTGATCCTTCGGATTGGTGATGTACACGTTCTTTTTGCCGACGGTCTCGTAGTATTGCGTATAGATGTTGTTGTGTGCGCTGCCTCCTAGGCTCTTGGCGTACGATTCGAGCAGGCTCTGCACTTTGTTCGGGTCGCCGTACTTCTTGTAGCCCCAGAAGACGAGATACAGCTTCGGGGCGGTCAGCACGGCGCCGCCGTTGTACCACAGCAGCAGCTGGTCGGGATGTGCGCGGGCGGCAGAGGTCGCTGGCGGGGGGAGTTGTGTGGTGGTGGTGCTCGAGCAGCCGTACGAAACGATTGCCGCGGCGCATCCAAGTGCGGCCGCGAGCCGGGGAACGTATAACGCGCGCATGCTCTCCTTTACGAGGCCTTGGCGAAATTTGCCTCGAAGCAGCGCTTACTTCGCGCGAGCTATTTCGATCGGAGGTCCTTCATGCGCAATGACATTCGCCTGGCTCCTTTGCTTGTGGGATCTTCATACTTTTCGGCGTCTTCATACTTTGGGACACGCCATATTCGCCGTACGCTCCGCCGATCAACAGCATCCGGTCACCCGGAAGCCTGTTGATCGAAAAGCCGTAAGCCAATGGCGCTCGTCGCGGCGGTCCTCCTCGGTTTCCTGGCTGGGCTGCGCACCTTCACGGCACCGGCCATCCTCTGGCTGATGCGGCGGCCCGGCCCGCTTGCCTATGTGCTCGCCGTGCTCGCGCTGCTCGAAGACGCCGGCGATCTGCACCCCGGCGCACCGGCGCGCACGCAACCGCTCGGGCTGATCGCGCGAGCCTGCAGCGGTGCCTTTTGCGGCTGGACGGTAACCGCGCTGGGCGGCGCCCCGATCTTTGCCGGCGTGCTGCTCGGCGCCCTCGCCGCGGTGGGCGGAGCCTTCGCCGGATTGGCCGCCCGAAAGCTCGCGATCGAGCGACTCGGACGCCTCCCCGCGGCGCTGCTCGAGGACGCCGCAGCGATCCTTGCCG
Organism: Candidatus Cybelea sp.; assembly: GCA_036489315.1. Taxonomy (NCBI): domain Bacteria; kingdom Bacillati; phylum Vulcanimicrobiota; class Vulcanimicrobiia; order Vulcanimicrobiales; family Vulcanimicrobiaceae; genus Candidatus Cybelea; species Candidatus Cybelea sp. The sequence continues at coordinate 46,942 of DASXFZ010000009.1, read as the reverse complement.
CAGCCGCCGTGGTAGCGTTCGTCTAACCCGAACGCCGGAGGCCTACGCAACGGAAACTCGAAGCGGAGAGCAACGTTTTTTTTCATGCGGTAAGAAAGGGTCTGAATGCGGCGTTGCGCCTCTGTTTGGCGGGGATCGTTCCTCGCTTTCCTCGTTGCTTGCTCTGCGAGCAACAATGGAAGCATCCCGCCGGCGACTCCGCTCGCGCCAACCGGACTGCAGGGCAACGCCGCCCCGGATGCAACCAGCCACGGGACGCTCTTCGTGGCGAACTATTACGTGAGCACGATCTCCGTTGTGCCCCCGGGCTTCAAAGCCCCAACGCGGACGATCTCAAACGGGGTCAGCTACCCCGATTCGCTCGCCGAGGGTAAATCCGGAATGCTGTACGCCGGCAATTACGGCTCACCAAGCGGGAGCTTCACGAGCACGGTTACCGCCTACCCGCACGGCGGCGGAAGTCCGTCGAGGACGATCAGCAACGGAATCTTCGGCCCCTATACGATGGCAGTCGACAACGCCGGCCGGCTTTACGTCGCGAATAACGGCCACGATACCGTCACCGTTTATTCCGGCCGCAGCAATACGCCGGTAAGAACGATCGTGCGAGATATTCGCAACCCGCAGGGCCTCGCGTTCGACGGCAAAGGGAATCTCTACGTCGCAAACTTTGCCGCTAACAGCGTCAGCGTCTATCCGCCCACGAAGAACGAACCGTTGAGGATCATCAAAGCCGGCATGGCCGGCCCCTCGTCGATTGCAATCGATGCCGCCAACAATCTCTACGTTGCTAACGAGCGCGGCAACTCGATTACTGTCTACACGCCGGGCCAGTGGAGCACGCCGCGCCGGCTCACGGCGGGGATTCACCAGCCGATCGCGATCCGCACCGACGGTGTTACGCTCTACGTGCTGAACTACTTGCGCAACGTGCTGGCCGCCTACGACGTGCAGACGCTCAAACGCGTCGCGGCGACCTCGACGGGGATTGCGTGCCCGAGCACGATGACGATGAACCAGGACAGCTCGCTCTACGTTGCCAGCACCTGTCCGAGCGGCGTCACGGAGTACTCCGCGTCCGGCCTGCGCCTGCAGCGGACGATTACCAAGGGCATCAGCGATCCGGTCGCCCTCGTCGTCTCTCCGTAGGCTCGCGCTTCTCACGGTCCTCGCCGGCTGCCACAGCGCCGGTACCGGCGCGCTGACGCCGGCGTTACGGGCTGGCCCGTTTCATGCCGGGGCGGCTTCGAAGATTCGGCACGTGGTCATCATCGTTCAGGAAAATCGCACGGTCGACAATCTCTTCAACGGCCTTCCCGGCGCCGACACCGTGCACAGCGGACTCAATTCCAAGGGATTACGCATCCCGCTGCGGCCCTTTGGCTTAACGACGCCGTACGATCTCGGCCACACACACGGCTCCTTTGAAACCGAGTACGACGGCGGCAAGCTCGACGGCTTCGACAAGGTGACCGGCCGCTGTTTCAACCTGAATCTCTGTCCGGCCCCGCAGATCCGCGCGTACGGCTACGTTCCGCGCAAAGCGGCCGCACCGTACTTCGTTATGGCCGAGCAGTACGCGTTTGCCGACCGAATGTTCCAGACGAACGAAGGCCCGAGCTTTCCGGCGCATCAGTACATCGTCAGCGGGACCTCGAGCGTCGGCAGCGGCTCCTCGCTGCGCGCTGCCGATAATCCCTTTACGCTCGCCGGCGTGCCGACCGGAGGGTGCGACTCGCCGGCGGGTTCGCTCGTTGCGTTGATCGACGCGAAAGGAGCGGAGCATCAGTACGTCTATCCGTGCTTCCGCCGGATCGCACTGATGGATCTGATCGATGCGAAATCGCTGACCTGGCGCTACTATCAGGCGAGTGCCGGCGCGGGGTTATGGAATGCGCCCGATGCGATCGTGCGCGTCCGCGATAGCCGCGAATTCGCACGCGACGTCGTCAGGCCGTCCGCACAGGTGCTCAAACACATCGCCGGCGGAAGGCTCGCCGACGTCGTTTGGATTACGCCGACCGGCCTTGCCTCCGATCACGCTCGCTCGACCAACGGCTCCGGCCCGTCGTGGGTGGCGGCGATCGTCAATGCGATCGGCAAGAGTTCGTACTGGGGTTCGACGGCGATCTTCGTGACCTGGGACGACTGGGGCGGCTGGTACGACCACGTGGCTCCTCCCCGCTACAACTCATACGAACTGAGCTTCCGCGTACCGTTGATCGTCATCTCGCCGTACGCCAAGAGCCGGTACGTCTCGCATCGGCAGCACGAGTTCGGCAGCATTTTGAAGTACGTCGAAGAAACGTTCGGCTTACCGTCGCTGCACACTACCGACGAACGCGCCGACGATCTCTCCGATTGCTTCGATTATTCGCAGGCGCCGCGTACGTTTAAAACGATTCCCGCGCCCTTGCCGCCGAAATACTTCTTGCAGAACCCCTTGGGCGGCGGTCCTCCCGACGACGACACGACGTATCGCGAGCTCTACAGTTTCGGAGCGAAAGCCAACGACGGCAAAGCGCCCGCCTCGCATCTAACGGCGAGCGGATCGGCACTTTATGGGACGACACAGTTCGGCGGCGCGAGCGGTTCGCGCTGCCCCTCCGGCTGCGGGACGATCTACTCGATCGACGCGACGGGGAAAGAGCGCGTGACCTATCGCTTTGCCGGCGGTGACGGCGGTGCCGCTCCCAGCGCGGGGCTAACGCCAGTTGCCGGGGGATTATTCGGCACGACGAGCCTCGGCGGCGCAAACGCAAACTGCGCGGGCGGATGCGGGACGATCTTCAAAGCGAGCCGCGCCGGAAGCGGCGCAACGACGCTCTACCGCTTTGCCGGAGGGGCCGATGGTGCCGCGCCAAACGGCCGGCTCCTGGCACTCGGGAATAAGCTCTACGGCACCACGCAGTTCGGCGGGGCGCGAAACGCACTGTGCACGAACGGCTGCGGCACCGTTTTCCGAGTCGGCGCCGGCGGTAAGCTGGAGCACGTGCTGCACGCTTTCAAAGACAGCGGCGGCGATGGCGACCAACCCGTCGCGGGTCTCATCGACGTCGATGGCGCGCTCTACGGCGCGACGCAGTACGGCGGCACGAGGACGCCGTTTTGTTCGCTCGGCTGCGGCACCGTTTTCAGGCTCGACCCACGCACTGGTGCGGAATCGGTCGTCTACCGTTTTCGGTACGGGCCAGACTCACACGACGGCGCCTATCCGGCGGGGCGGCTGCTCGACGTCGATGGGACCTTCTACGGAACGACGCTCGGCGGGGGCTCGGCCTCGCAAGGCACCGTCTTTCGGATAGAGCGCTCGGGAAACGAGCGCGTACTGCACAGCTTCTCGTGTTGCCGACCAGTACACGACGGCGCAAATCCGCTCGACGGCCTTACCGCTCTCGACGGCGTGCTCTACGGAACGACGAGCGAGGGGGGAGCGAACGAAAAGGGCACGATTTTTAGTATCGCCGGCGACGGCAGCGAGAGCCTTCTCTACAGTTTCGGCGACCGCCCGGACGGGTTGAAGCCGGCGGCGGCGCTCGAGTCGTTCGAGGGTCAGCTCTACGGAGTGGCCGATTACGGCGGCGCCGGCAGCGAAGGCGCGATCTTCAGCTTTTCACCGTAGCGCCGCTTAGCGGGTGACGATCGCCGCGCCGATCGGATCGTGCACGCCCGGAACGCTCGCCAGGGGCTTCCCGCCGGCGGGGAAGGCCCAGCGGTCGGTGCCGCTCGTGCCTTGCGGACAGTAATTGCCGCCGAAAAGCCGGCCGTTTGCGAGCACCGTCTGCGCGATGTCGCACGAGCCGCGCAGTTCGATCGTCTTCGTAACCGCGGCGGTCCTTCCGGAGATCGCAGCCTCGTAAAGACACGACGTCTTTTTTCCGCCGCACTCTTGATCGCCGATCACAAGCGACGAACCGCTGTGCATGATCGTGCCCGGGAAGTGGAGCGTCGCGCCGCGGACGGTTACCGTCGACATGTGCGACGCTCCGGTAGGCAGCAGCGAGAGCGTGAAGACGTTGTCCTTCGTCAGGCCGTCGGTGAAGAGGTTGCCGTGCCGGTCGTACCCGGCGAAGTAGTAGTAGAACTGATTCGAGTCGAGATAGGGCCGCGGCGTACCGCGCGCGTTCTTGAAGACGAGCACTCCGCCCGGGCCGTAGAGATCGAAAAGATTGGTGACCGCGAGATCGCCATTGCGCGGGTCGACCGCGCATCCGACGGGGTACCCGGTCGAGTCGTCGAGCATTGCGACGGGACGCTTCGAACCAGGGCGAAATTCGAGGATCTGCTGCGCGCCGGTATTCGTAATCCAGACGTTGCCGTTGTTGTCGCTGCACTCGCCCTGCGGCTGAAAGAATCCCGTGATCTTTCCGACCATTTTTAAGGCAGGCACCGTGTAGATGTATACGTCGTAGTTGCGAAAGTCCGAGAGATAGAGAAGTGCGCCGGAAGCAGCGGCGGCGGCGTCCTCCCAGGAGGATCCGCTATCGGGCGATGCGGCTATGCGTCCGGGCGCCGCGCCCAGGCTCGCGCCGAACGAAACGGGCGGTTGCGGCGAGGCAGGCGTCGAGCACGCGGCCATCGCGAGCGCCGCGGCGAGCCCGAAGAGCCGGCTCCGAGGCTTGCTCGATGCGAAACTTTGTGATACAAAGTAAATAATGGAACTCCAGCAGGCGCTTTCGGATCTTGCGGAGGTTCGCGATCGCCTTGCCCAACTCCAGCGCTTCGAGGGGTACTCGGCCCCCGCCGCTGCGGCGAGCGGCGTCGTAGCGATCGTCGCTGCGCTCGTGCAGCGCGTGATCGCGCCGATGCCGCGGACGCTGGGAGAGCACCAAGCGTATCTGCTGATCTGGCTCTCGTGTCTCGCGGTTGCCTTGCTGCTCAACTACGGTGCGGTGACGGCCTGGCTGGTCAAGCATCGCGCGCCGGGCGCGCGCAGCCGCTTCCGGACCGCTGCAATCTCGATCTCCCCGAGCATCGTCTTAGGCGGCGCGCTGAGCGTTGCACTCATCGACCTCGGCGCGTATTCGCTTCTGCCGGGAACGTGGTTTGCGTTTTACGCGATCGGACTCTTTGCCTCGCGGGGTGCGATCCCGCCGTCGACGATCGTCGTTACGGCATTCTTCGCGCTGCTCGCGCTCGCGTTCTTGATTACGCCGCTCGTCGGCGCGGCGCTTACCTGGTGGGTGATGCCGTTGGGATTCGGCACCGGACAACTCCTCATCGGGTACTTCATTTGGGTGGATAGCCGGCCGTGAGCGAGCAGCAGGGCGCGCCTTTCGCCTATCCTCGGCTCGAGCGCATCTTTCACGAGCGCGGCCGGCTCGCGATTTGCACCTGCCTTATCGCGCATCCCGACGGCTTGAGCTTTACCGAGCTGCAAGGCGCGTGCGATCTCACCGACGGGAACCTCAACCGTCACCTGCACGCGCTTGCCGAGGTCGGAATCGTCGCGACCGACAAACAGCGCGGCGGTGGGCGTGCGCTTACGTCGTACCGCATCACAAAGCGGGGGCGTCAGCGCTTTCTTGCCTACGTCGACGAACTCGAGAGCGTCGTTCGCGACGTTCACGAACGGCGTGACTCGGTGCCTCGCTCGAAGCTGGCAACGACGTGATTCCTCGCCACGTCGCGATCATCATGGACGGCAATCGCCGCTGGGCACGGGAGCGCAAGCTGCCGGTCGCGGTGGGTTATCGTCAGGGCATCGCCGCGCTGCGGCGCACGCTGCGCGCCGCGCGGCGCGCAAAGATTCGCGTCGTCACCGCGTACGCGTTCTCCGAGGAGAACTGGAATCGCCCGGCCGCCGAGGTCGACCTGCTGATGGCGCTCTGCCTGAGGGCGGCGAGCGGCGAGCTGCGCGCGCTGCGTCACGAAGGCGTGCGAGTTCGCCTCTGCGGGCGCGCGGACCGGCTGCCGGCGGCGACGCGCCGCGCGCTGCAAGGTCTCGTTGCCGCGACGGCCCGCAACGACGAGGTGACCTTGAATCTTGCCATCGACTACGGCGCTCGCCGCGAGATCGGCGACGCCGTTCGCGCGCTCGCGCGGGAGGTCAATGACGGGCTGCGTTCCATCGATTCGATCGACGAGCGTGCCGTCGAGAGCCGTCTCTATACTGCGGGCCTTCCCGATCCCGATCTCGTCATCCGCACCGGCGGAGAGTATCGCCTTTCGAACTTCATGTTGTTCCAGGCCGCATACGCCGAGTTCTGGGCGACGCGGACCTATTGGCCCGACTTTGGGGAAGAAGAGCTGCGAGCCGCTTTAGAGGATTTTGCGCTGCGTCGGCGGCGGTACGGGACATAACCCGGAATCTAATTCAGAGCGAAGACGGCCTGATCCCACTGCCAGAGTTGTTCGAAGAAATCGCGAGCCGGCTCGCGCTCTTCACGTTCGCCGAGGATCTGCGCGATCGTGCGTTTTCCGTCGATCGCTTCGTACAGCCGCAGACGTGGTGCGTCGATCGGCAGATAAAGGTCGGTGTACGTGTGATTGCCGTTGATCAGCACCGCCGCCGCGCCCGCCGGCAGGCGTTCGCGAACCGCGATCGTGCCCGGTAGGCGAAGCGGCACGTAGCGCAGCCATGCGTCGCCGTCAAAACTGACGCCGCCGCGCGCCGGCGCGTCGTCGCGATAGGCGATAACCGAGTGGCGAACCATCGTTCCGCGCAGCAGCTCGAGCGCCGCATATTGTTCCGCCGCGCCGAGCCTTCGCAGCAGGGGCGCGTGCGGCGAGCTCGCGACCGCGCCGCACTCGGGGAGGTACGGTGCCTGGCGCACCCAGCGATCGAAGCGCAGGCCGGCGCGCTGGAGAAGGGCGAGAAGCTCCGTAACGGTATACGCGCGATCTTGGGGATGAAGCAGCGCGTCGGCGAGGCCGGCGACGCTGGTGAAATCCGGCGAACTGCGCAGCAGCGGTACGATAGGATGGTCGGGCGGCAACGCCTTGAGCGTCTCCGCGAGATCGGCAATTTCGTGCTCGCTCCAGCCGATGGCCAGACGGCGGCAGTATTCCTGCAGCATATAGACGCCGGCGCGGCCGTACGGCGCGTAGACCATAACGTGCATCGCGCCGCCGGGCAGCAGCGCCTCCTGCAGCGCTCGGAGGCCGGCATCGGGGTCCGACAGATGGTGCAGAACGCCGGTGCAGATAACGTAGTCGAACCGCTCCCCGAGTACGCCTGCGCGCTCGACCGCGAGTTGCCGCACGTCGAGATTATACAGTGAGTGCTTGCGCTTGAGCTCCTGCGTGTAGGCGATACTGCTCGCGCTGAGGTCGATGCCGACGACGCGGGCGCGGGGCCAGCGCAGCGCGTAATGCGCGGCTTGGGTCGTACCGCAGCCTGCGACGAGAATGCTCCGATCGTCGCGGTACCGTTCGCCGGGCCAGAAGAGGTAGGAATCGGCGCGCCAGCGAGCATCGTCGCAGGCGCGCCGGTAGGCTTCCAGGTCGTCGGCCGGCGGCGGGTAGGGGTGACTCTCGTAGAAGTCACCCACCCCTGCAATGGTATTGCGCGGCATCGTTAGCCGTGCGGGGTCTTTACTTGCTCCATGACCGAGTCGAGGTTGAACGAAGCGGGTTTTTGCCGCGGCGGGAACTTTTCGAAATCCGCGATCTGACCGGCGATCACCGCCTGCATCAGATACATTTGGGGCGCGTGATCGACGCTCCAGTCCCAGTACGTGTTTGAGTTGAAGTCGGCTCGCTCGAAGGGATCGCGCCGCAGGTTCATGATGTGCGGTACGCGCAGTTTCTCAAACGGTGCGGCCCACTGCTCCATCGTCGTGGCGCGCTGGAGCGCTAGATTGAACTTGTAATCGCCGACTCGTACGGCGACGATCTCGCCGTCGTCGCTAAAGTAAACGATCGACTGCCGTGGACTCACCTTGCTCTCTCCCCCAAAATACGGGATCTGATTGAAGCCGTCGAGGTGGACGTTGAACTTCTTGTCGCCGACTTTGGAGCCGTCGAGGAGCTGCTGCGTGACGTTCGGATTGCCGGCGGCGGCGAGTAGGGTCGGGAACATGTCGATGTGCGAAACGATGTCGTTATAAACCGAACCGGGCTTGATGAGACCGGGCCAGCGGATAAAACACGGGACGCGCCAACCGCCTTCCCAGTTGGAGTCTTTCTGGCCGCGGAACGGCGTGTTTGCGCCATCCGGCCAGGTGTCGTTCTCGGGACCGTTGTCCGTCGAGTACATGACGATCGTGTTGTCGGCGATGCCCAGCTCGTCGACCTTATCGAGCATCATGCCGATCTGCTCGTCGTGCACGACCATCCGATCGCTGTACGGGTCCTGGCCGCTCTTGCCGAGATTCTTCTCCGCCACGTGCGTGCGGAAGTGCATCGCGGTCGAGTTGTACCACAGGAAGAAAGGCTGATCGGCCTTGGCCTGCTTCTCCATCCACTCGAGCGCGGCGCTGGTGATCTCCTCGTCGACCGTCTCCATGCGCTTTTTCGTCAGCGGCCCGGTATCGGTGATTTTTTGCTTCCCGACGCGGCCCCAGCGCGGGTCGACCGTCGAGTCGTCGGCGCCCGTCGCCCAGCAATGGAGCACGCCTCGGGGCCCGAACGTCTCCTTGAACTTTGGATCTTTTGGATAATCTGGCAGCTCGGGCTCTTCCTCGGCGTTGAGGTGGTACAGGTTGCCGAAGAACTCGTCGAAGCCATGAACCGTCGGCAGAAACTCGTTGCGGTCGCCGAGGTGGTTCTTGCCGAACTGACCCGTAGCGTAACCGAGCGGCTTGAGCAGCTCGGCGATCGTCGGGTCTTCCGGCTGAAGGCCGACCGTCGCACCCGGCATTCCGACTTTTGTCAGACCGGTGCGAATCGGATTCTGACCGGTGATGAAGCAGGCGCGTCCGGCCGTGCAGCTTTGCTGGGAGTAGTAGTCGGTGAAGAGGCCGCCTTCATTCGCGACGCGGTCGATATTCGGGGTGCGGTACCCCATCATGCCGTTGCTGAACTTGCTAACGTTCCAGATGCCGATATCGTCACCCCAAAGGATGAGGATATTAGGCTTTTTGTCAGGCATTTCCGTATGCTCTCCTAGGTGTGTGGTCTTGGGAGTTTAGCGTAGCAAGCAAGACGGCGCCGCGCTACCCCAAAAACGCACGGCGTCGGGTTACGGCGGTAACTAGGGTATGCAGAGAGCATGAGCGACAAGCGATATTGGTTCAAGCGGCGCCGGTTCGGCCTGGGCTGGAGCCCGAAGACCTGGGAGGGATGGGCCGTGACCGGCGGCTTCGTGCTTCTGCAGGCTGCGCTGCCGGCGATCGTCGAGCGGTCCGGCGGCGGAGGCCGCCGGATTTACGGGAACCTGCGCTTCGGAATCGCGGCCGCGTTCGTAGCGCTGGCGTTTCTTACCGGCGAGCCGATCGCATAAGCCAGTCGAGTATTCACTCGCGTAACTTGACACCCCGGGTCCCCGGTGTTAAGTTACCTGCAATGTCTTTCTTTGCCTATAGCCCGACGATGTGCCCGATGTACGGCATGCGGATGCATGCGGCGGGGTCGTCGTGAAGCGCGCAGAGTAAGTTCGCAAACAAACGCTTCACACGCCCCTCGCCGAAAACGGCGGGGGGCGCGTCTTTTATCCTCGCTTTCCCATCGAAACAGGAGGCCGGGAAATCATGAAAACGACTGTGGGGGTCGGGCTTCTCGGGTGCGGAACGGTCGGCTCGAACGTCGCCGACCGTCTGCACCAAGAGCGCGATGCAATCGAGCGCCGGAGCGGCGTTCGTTACGAGCTTCGCGCGATCGCGATCGCCGATTCACTCAAGGAGCGCTCGAATTCGCTCGAGCGACGGCTATTTACCCGGGACGCGCGTTCGGTCGTCGACGATCCGCAGGTCGATCTGATCATCGAGGTGATCGGCGGAACGACGGAGGCTGCCGAGCTGGTCGAGCGCGCTCTGGAGCGCGGGCGGCACGTCGTCACCGCAAACAAAGACCTGATCGGCGAACATGGGCCGCGCCTGCAGGCGCTGGCGGCGTCGCGCCGCGCTGCGCTCCGATTCGAAGCCGCGGTCGGCGGCGCCATCCCGGTTCTGCGGACGCTCGATGAGGCGCTCGCCGGCGATGAAGTCTTCGGCGTCGCCGGCGTCGTCAACGGAACGTGCACCTCGATACTCTCGGCGATGGAGGACGGGGCTTCGTTCGTCGAAGCGCTCGCGCAGGCGCAGCGATGCGGCTACGCCGAGGCCGATCCCTCCAACGACGTCGACGGCATCGACGCCGCGCACAAGCTCGCGGTCATTGCCCAGCTGGCCTTCGGCCGATCGGTGATCTCACCGCGCATCCGGCGCATAGGGATCACCGAAGTGACGCAGCGCGACGTGGCGCGGGCGCGTATGCTCGGTCGCCGGATTCGGCTCGTCGCCGCAGCCCTGCGGACGGACGACGGAGTCTTCGCCGAGGTCGCACCCGTGCTCGTGGACGAAGATCACGAGTTCGGGCGTACCGCCGGTGCGGAGAACGTCGTCCAAATCCTCGCACGCGACGCGGGTGCACTCGTGCTGCGAGGCGCCGGCGCCGGCGGCGTGGCGACGGGTTCGGCCGTCCTCGGCGACGTTGTCAGCGTCTTGCGCGCGCTGGGGCAGGGGCGCGGATTCGACCTGCGCGGACGCACGAACTCGCTCGAGCCGGCGATCCGCGTCGATCCGTTCTTCAACCGCCTCGCGCACGCCGCCGAACTGCCCGGATATCCCATCTGGGACGACGAGCTGACGAGCGTGCCGTCATCGCGCGCTCTGGTGAACGCGTGATGCGGGAAGAAAGCGTCGCGATCGGCGCGTTGCCGCTGGATTGCGGAGAGATCTTGCCGGCGGTCGACCAGCTGGTAACGCTCTACGGCACGCCCGCCGCCGACGGATCGAACGTCGTGCTGATCGAGCACGCGCTGACCGGTTCGAGCCGCGTAGCGGACTGGTGGCCGGCAATTGCCGGTTTCGGCGCGCTCTTCGATCCCAGCGAGTGGTGCGTCGCCGGCATCAACGCGCTCGGAGGCTGCTACGGCTCGACGGGTCCGGCGGGCAAGCCGTTTCCGCGCATCACGGTCCGCGATATCGTTCGCGCGGAGCGGCGCGCACTGCGCAGGCTCGGAATCGAGCGTCTCGCGTTCACGATCGGCGGCTCGCTCGGGGGCATGCGCGCGCTGCAGTGGGCGGTCTGCGCACCGGAATGCGTCGGCGGCGCGATCGTCGTCGGCGCGCACGATCATCACAGCGCGATGGGCATCGCCCTCAACGCGCTGCAGCGTGAAGCGATCGAGCTCGACCCGGCCCGGGGCTTACGCTTGGCGCGCAAGCTCGCGATGCTCTCGTACAAGAGTGACGAGCTGCTCGCGCGCCGTCACGACCGGCGCTCCGATCGGTTCGGCCGTCCTTTCTTCGATGTCGAAGGCTACCTCGAACATCAAGCCGACCGGTTCGAGCGGCGAATGAACCCGGACAGCTATGCGGTCCTAACGCATGCGATGGATTCCTTCGACGTGCGACCTGCGGTTTGGCGCGCGTCGGAGCACAAGCCGGCGCTTACCTTCGTCGGCATCACCTCTGACTGGCTTTTCCGCGCACAGGACGTACGCGCGGCCGCCGAACGCTTCGCGCGCGCCGGCTTCGACGCAGCCTATCTCGAGCTGCGTTCCGATCACGGGCACGATGCGTTTCTGGCCGAATCGAACGAGCTCGCCGCGCTTTTGAAAACCCGCATCGCGCGGCCGTCTTTGGCCGCAGTTGGGAGCATTTCGTGCTGAACCACGGTTTCTCGACACGCGCGATCTGGAGCGGCCAGGATCCCTGCTCCGCGACCGGCGCGACGATCGTCCCCGTCTATCAGACGGCAACCTTTACGCTGCCGCAGATCGGCGTGACCAAGGGCTTCGACTACTCGCGTACGGTCAATCCGACGCGCAGCGCGATGGAACGCCAGCTCGCGTCCCTGGAAGGCGGATCTTTCGCTTCGGCCTTCTCCTCTGGCATGGCAGCAGTTGCGGGAGCGGTCTCGCTGCTGCGAAGCGGGGATCATATCGTCGCCACGCGAGACATCTACGGCGGGACGCACCGCCTCTTCACGACCGTGCTCTCGCGCTACGGGATCGACGTTACGTTCGTCGATACGGGCGACGTACGGGAGACCTGGGCGGCCGCGCGACCCGACACGCGCCTGCTGTGGCTCGAGACACCGAGCAATCCGCTCTTGCGGCTCTGCGACATCGCCGAGCTTGCGCGGACGCGTCCGGCGAGCGTTCTGCTCGCGGTCGACAACACCTTCGCCTCGCCGTTTCTTCAGCAGCCGCTCGCGCTCGGTGCCGATCTCGTCGTGCACTCGACCACGAAGTACATCGGCGGCCACAGCGACGTGGTCGGCGGTATCGTCATCAGCAGCGAGCGCGAGATCGCCGAGCAGATTGCCTATCATCAGAACTGCGTGGGCGCGGTGCCGGGGCCGTGGGACGCCTACCTCACGTTGCGGGGCACGAAGACGCTGGCGCTGCGGATGCGCGCGCACGTGCAGAACGCGCAGCGCGTCGCCGAATTTCTCGCCGCCCGCGACGACGTGGCCGAGGTCTACTATCCTGGGCTGGTGACGCACCCGCAGCACGAGTTGGCGCGCCGGCAGATGCGCGGCTTCGGCGGCATCGTCTCTTTTCGCCCGAAGGGCGGCGTGGAGCGGGCGCACGCGATCGCCCAATCGACGTCGATCTTTACTCTGGCGGTTTCGCTCGGAGGTGTCGAATCGCTGATCTGCAGTCCGGCGAGAATGACGCACGGCTCGCTGACGGCGGCGCAACGAGCCGAACTCGATATCGGCGACGATCTCCTGCGACTCTCCGTCGGTATCGAGGACGGCGACGACTTGCTGGCCGACCTGGGCGCCGCGCTCGACTCGACTCGGGGGTCGCTTCGAAGGATTGCAGACGCGCCGGCGTGTGTGGTATAGTAGCGCCCAACATGCTCGTACGCATCGCAACGGTTTCCTATTATCGCTATTACGGCTGCTCCAACCGGAGCCGGCACAGGTCGCCATTGCTTTAACGAACGAGTTTCGTCAAAATGCAAAGCCGCCTCGCCGACGCGAGGCGGCTCTTTTTTTACGAGGAGTCAAAAGCCAAATGAACGCGCTGTGCCCGCCCTCGATGGCGCTTGAAGAGTTCGAACGAGCCGTCACCGTCACGATCGACCGTCATCCGATCGTCGCGAGCAACGCTTATACCAGCTGGTTCTCGCGGGGCGAAGCTACCCTCGACGAGCTGCGCGACTTCACGGTGCAGTTCTCCGTCTTCAGCCATCTCTTCATCGAGGCGCAGTTGCGAAAGTGCATCAACGCGATCGACCTGCAAAGCTACCGCGCCGGCAAGGAGATCCTGATGAACGAGCTGGGGGTCGTCTTTACGAAGTCGGGCAGCATCGAAGGCGGGACGTTCCGCTTCGACGCGGGACACTTCGAGTGGCTTGCCCACTTTGCGCAGTCGCTGGGTCTACAGTGGGCACAGGTCGGGAAACGCCGCTGCGGACGAGCTTCGACGCTTGCGTTCTGCGAGGCATTGATGGCCTGGTACAGTTCCGAGGATGAATCGACCGCAGCCGGCGCCTCCTATGCGATCGAACACTGGGCGGCCGCGGGTTTTTGGAAGCAGCTGATCGCCGGCCTTCGGGTCGTGAAGCAGGCTCGCGTTCCGGCGTTGCCGCTGGGCTTTTGGACTTGGCACGACGCGCTCGAGGAGAATCACGCCGCCCACACCGATGACGAGCTGCGCGTGGCTTTTGCCAAGCCGACGTTTTCATCCGAGCGCTTTCTGGCCGCCGGAGAAGCGATGCTCGACGGGGTGGCGGGCTTTTGGAACGGGCTCGAAGCCGCACGCCTGTCACCGGAGCTCGCGCCGGCACGTTAAACTCCACATCATGAACCTTCGCAGGTTTGCGGCCGGCGTGGCGTGCGTCGTGCTGCTCGGCGCGCAGCCGGCGAGCCTTCCGCGCCAACTCGGCGCGCTCGCCGCGCAATACTACGCGCAAGCGGCGCGGATCGCGGTTGCGACCGGCCGCGACTCGACGATGGATTACTATCAGCGTTTGGTCGACGACGCCGCGACGTTCGGTTCGGCCGCACCGCCGGGCGTGAACGCTGCGTCTTGGGATGAGCTGAGGCAAAACTTTGCTCGGCTCGACTCGAGCCTCGCGACGCAGCTGCTCGATAGCGCCTACGCGCCGATGGCTTCGGTCCGGGGCCTCGGCGAGAGGTTCGTGCGTTCCTCTAAAGATGGAACGATGCAGCCCGTCGCCGTCTACGTGCCGCGTTCGTACTCGCCGTCGCGCCCTGCGCCGCTGTTGATTTTCTTGCACGGCCGTCTGCAGGCCGAGTCGCACCTGCTCTCGCCGCAGTACATCGCCGATCTTGCCGAGCAGACCGGTACGATCGTCGTGGCGCCGTATGCCCGCGGCTACTACGACTACAGTGGTTCGGAGAGCGACGTCTACGATGCGTTCGATGCGGCGAGCGGTGCTTTCAACATCGACGTTCATCGGCGGTACCTCGCCGGCTATTCGATGGGCGGATTCTCGGTATTCAAGATCGCGCCGCTGCATCCCAACGATTGGTCCGCGGTGATGTCGATCGCCGGATCGCTGCTGAACTCACGCGCGGGGCACGTCCTCTCGAGCCTCTCTCGGACCAGGTTCTACGTGCTGACCGGGGCGCGGGATCCGATCGTAACGACCACCTTCGCAATCGACACCGCGGTCTTCCTACGCGACTCGGGGCTCGCCGTAACGTTCTATTCGCAGCCCGATGGAACGCACTCGATCTACACGCTTCGCCCGATTTTCGCGCAAGCGTGGCTCGATATGGAACGCGGTGTCGTGCGTCCGCCGGCCGGCCTCACCGGCAGTGGCAGCCTCCCGGAGGCAGTCTCGCAGTAGGCGCAAGGTCCGCGCGGCCAAGGATTCTGCAGCTCTCCCCCTGAACGGCGGCGCTCACATGCGCATGATGATGACGATCCAGATTCCGGTCGACGCGGGGAACGCAGCAGTTGCCGACGGGCGGCTTTCAAAAGTAATCGGCGAGATGCTCGAGCGTTGGAAGCCCGAGGCCGCGTACTTTACCGCCGTCGGCGGCGATCGCGGCGGCGTTGTGGTCTTCGATCTCAAGGATCCCAGCGACATACCGTCGATTTGCGAGCCATTTTTCAACGAGCTCGGCGCGAGCGTCGAACTGACCCCGGTAATGACGCCCGACGAGGTCGCGGCTGGAATCGCGAAGGCGTTTCCTTAGCGAGATTCCCTACTCGTCGCGAAGGATACAGCGAAAGCCCAGATGGCTCATCGACGTATCGATCATCTGCGGCGATCGCGCGGCGGGGCGGAAACGAAGACAGTAGTTCGGTGCGCAGAGATGCGAGCCGCCCTTGAGCACCTTGCGCGGGATGCGAATGTTCGGCTGATTGGGATCGTAACTTTCACCGATGTTCGCCAGGCGCGCTTGTGCGCCGCCGCAGCACGGCTTGGATTCGACGGTGCCGGGCTGCGTGGAATACCAGTCGGTCGTCCACTCCCAAACGTTTCCGGCCATGTCGAACAGGCCGTAACCGTTGGCGGGAAAGCTGCCTACTGGTGAAGTGCGGCTGAAGCCATCGAGGTCGAGCGCCTGCCAGGGAAACTCGCCTTGCCAGGTATTTGCCATGTACTTTCCCCCGGGAATCATCTCGTCGCCCCACGTATAGACGGCACCGTCTAAACCGCCGCGTGCGGCAAACTCCCACTCGGCCTCAGTCGGCAGCGACTTTCCGGCCCAGGCTGCGTAGGCCTCGACGTCTTCAAACGCGACGTGTACAACCGGGTGCAACCCGGCGTCGTCGATTGCCGAATCGGGACCGAGCGGATGGCGCCACGAGGCGCCCGGCGTCCAGGCCCACCACTGCGACCAGTCGCGCAGATCGACGGGTCCGCGCGTCGGCCGGAAGACGAGCGATCCCGGAACGCACATTTCGGGAATCGCCCCCGGATATTGCGCTGGATCGATCGGTCGTTCGGCGAGCGTAACGTAGCCGGTCCCGTCGGCGAAACGCGAGAACTGCTCGTTTGTTACCGGGTGGCGGTCGATAAAAAAGGCGCCGGCTTCGGCGCGCCGCACGGGCCGCTCTTCGGGATAGAAGTCGTTGGAGCCCATCGCGAACTCTCCGCCTTCGATGCGCACCATGTCGTCCACGGCCGCCGTCCCTCTCATTTCTTTTCGCCTCACTCCTAAGCTCGTCAGTTTTTCGATCTTTGCCTCGCACCGCGCGAAATACTCTAAAGCTCGCCAGGCTGAGGCTCATTTATCTTTGGGTGACCGGCTCGCACGGTGCTGCGATCCGCGGGTTCGCGTCGTTCGCGTGCTCTAGCTTCCGAGGAGGTTTATGGCGCGCGCGCCGACGGCGATCACGGTGATCAGCGAAATGATGCTCTGCAGCATCATCAACATTTTGGCGCGCGGCCGCAGCGGAAGCACGTCCGTTGGACTGAAGGCGGCCGACGTGTTGAACGCAAGCGAAAGATAGTCGGCGAAAAGCGGCAGCCAGTCGGCGGGAACGTTGTCCTCGGGATCGCCCCGCGGAAAAGTGAAATCCGTGCGCCCTTTCCAGCCGGATACCCGTCCTGCCGGGCCGCCGCGGTCGATCTGCCAGTATGCCAGTGCGAAGATCAGGATGTTCTGCGTCCAGATCGCGATCGAGGTCGTCAGCAGCGTCAGGCCGCTGATTCCCGAATGTACCCTCGCCATGTCGCGCAGCAGAAGCGCGAGCAGCACAAGCTCCATTAGTGCGGCGAAGGGCAGGATGACGGCTGCGGTCGCGCCCTCTGCGCGGCGCCAAAAGAGGCTGCCGGGAGCCATGCCGGCGGCGACCATCGGTATGGCGAGCAGGGCGGCGGCCACGAACGGTGCCCACCGCGGCATCAACTGATAACGTCCCGGCAAAATCGCCAGAATCACCGGCAGCGCGAGCACGGCGAGCGCCGCGTAAACGCGGGACTGGCGGTGGATCGCAAGCGAGTAGGCCGTAGTCTGACTGTTCATAGCAATCCCTTTCGCTAGATGGCCGCGCCCGGTTGAGTTTGCTAGAATGATGACCCAAGGAGGGCTAAGTTCATGTTGAACGTCTCGCGCATCCTCGTTTTCGTACTCATCGCGTCATTTATCGGGACGAGCGCCGCCATCGCGCAGAACGCCCCGCCGCCGGGTCAGCCGGCTACGTCGAGCCAGCCCAAACAGCAAACGAAGAAGGGCAAATGCAAACAAAAAGGCTGTCCGAAGCAGAAGCAAAAGAAGGCCGCCAAGCAGCAGCAGGCGGCCCCGCCGCCGCAAGGCCAGGCGCCCCCGGGTTAGTCGCTATCGGATCCTAGGACTGCTTTATCGTTGCGCCGGGGCTTCGCGCGAAGCGGGGCCCCAGCGAACGCCGATTACCGAAGGAGAACGGCCCCGATGACGCCGCTCGATCTGCGAAAAGCGCCGCCGCGCGGTGTGCGCGAAAAGCTGCTCGGCTTTTACTTTCTTGCGCGAACGATCGATAAGCTGCGCGCCGAACTTCCCGGCGGAAGCCTTGGCGCCTACCTCAATCACGACACCGGATTCAGCGCCTGGGTCATTCGCCGTCTTGGGCTCGATATGGACGAGCTCAGAACGGTCGTTGCCGGCGCACCCGACGAAGCGGCGGTCGCGCGGTGGCTGGCGACGCGCGTCGATCCGAGCACGGCCTCCGCGCTCAACGCTAAACTCGAGGGCTTCGTCGTCGAGCGGATGTCACCCGAGAATCAGGCGCTGGTTCGAGGCCGTCATCCGGTGATGGCGGCGCGCCCCGACCTATCGAAGATTCTCGACGTTATCGAGGCCGATGACCAGCAAGCGTTTTCGTAGCGGTCTTCCTAGCCTGACTTTCGTTTCTTGCGGGTCGCCGCGGCCTTACGTGCGGCCGTGCGCAGCGTCCCCGTGCGACGCTTCGTCGCCACCGCCTTCTTTGCGGCCTTCTTGGCACTCCCCGTGCGCTTGCGTGTTGCCGATCCCTTACGCGCGCTTGCCGCGCGGTCGGGCTGAGGATGCACGCCGAGCTCTTGCCACGAGCCTTCGCCCAGGTCGACCCCGTAGTGCCTGGCCGCTTTTTTGATATTGGCAAACGCGAGTTCGCGGTCTTCCGCGGAGGCGTCGGTGACCTGGTCGAAGCGCGCGACCGCGTTGCGGACGTGCCGGGCGTCGGTCATCGGTTCTTTGCGCTGCTTGGGGAACGCGAAGACGCTGGCCGGCAGGTCGCTGCGCATCGTAAGCCGGCCGTGTTTTTCGTGAGGTTTCCAGGTAGCTCTCATGCGAAGTAACGTACCCTGCAGGAGGTCGGCCTACCCGGTGAAGCGATGATTGAAATCAAGCTCAAACGCGCGTACGACGAGCCGGCCGCCGGCGACGGATTTCGCATCCTCGTCGACCGGCTGTGGCCGCGCGGTATCAGTAAAGAACGCCTGCAGCTGGATGCCTGGGCGAAGGATCTGGCACCGAGCACGGAGCTTCGCAAGTGGTTCGCGCACGATCCCGCGCGGTGGGCAGAGTTCGCCAAGCGCTATCGGGCCGAGCTGAGGCAATCCAAGGCCGGCGATGCCGTTGACGCCTTGCTCGCATCGGCCAAGCGCACGAAGACGATCACGCTGCTCTTCGGCGCGAGAGACCGCGAGGACAACGAGGCCGTCGTTTTGCAGCGCCTCTTCGCGCGACGAGCCGGCCTTACGGCGAAAAAAGCCGCCGATCGTCCGCCTCGATGATATCGACGATGAACTCCAGCTCCGGATGCTGCGCGAGCGTCTGGGCATACTCGCTCCGAAAATATGCCTCGTCCTGTGCGTGCTTGGGCCTGATGCGGCGTAGCGTCTGATTGATGGCGGAATAGGCCGTGGCGTCCGTCCGCTCGCGCAGCCAGCGCGCCACGTCCTCTTCGCTTGCGCAGTCGCGTACGGCATCGCGTAGCTCTTCTTCAGTGACCCCGAGCCGCTCGAGCAGATACCCTGAAATTCCCATGATCTTTCGGTTGATGAAATAGAGGCCCGGGTCGCCGCCCGGCAGCGTCGCGCGGAGTTTGTCGATGGTCCGCGGCAGCAACATCAGACCGTCGAGCTCCGCGTAACAGCTGCGTGGAGCTCGAACCGTTAAATCGAGTGGTTTCAACCTTAGGAGACCAGCTTTACCTCACCCGTGCCGAGACGATACACGCCGCCGACGAGGAGCACGCTGCCGTCGCCGACGCCCTTGGATATGACGGGCGGACTATTCTTGAGTTTGGCGACGGCGGCGCTTACGTTGGCGGAGATGGCGTCGTCGATGCTGCCTTTGCGCTTCACGACGTCGGCGATGCCGGGCGCGATGAGCCGTTGAATTGTCGTTAGGTGCGGTGGGAGGGTCGCGTTGCTCTCGATTGCCGAGTAAACGGCCTTGATCGCACCGCAGTTTTGATGTCCGAGCACCATGATCAGGTGCGTTCCGAGGTGCTCCTGTGCGTACTCGATCGAACCGGTGACGAGATCGTCGGGGAAGTTGCCGGCAACGCGGGTCACGAACAGATCGCCGAGCCCCTGGACGAAAACGAAGTTCGGAACGACGCGCGAGTCCGCGCAGGTGAGGATCGAGGCAAACGGCGCCTGGCCTTCGACCAGCAGTTCGCGTTTTTCGGCGACCTTGCTCAGCGGCGGGAAATCGTTGCTCACGAAATGCTTATTTCCGGCCATCAGCCGTTCGAGTAGCAGCTTCGGGGGCACGGTCGAGGTCGAGGGTGGTTGGGCGAGAGCCGCCGTGTCGCAGAATCCCGCGCCGATCGCCGCAAGGGTACCGGTAAGAAAGGCCGCACGGTCCACGCGAAATCGACCGCCCGATCCGGGTTGATTCACAGCAAAAAACTCCTTCATCTTTGACGCGGCCGCAGCCGGTATAGGTAATTTCCGCGAAAGAAAGCAACGAGTAATTCGTGCAGAGGCCCAGGTTCCTTCGTTCGCTGTTCGCGCTCTTCGGCGCGCCCTGGCTTTCAGCCGCTCGGGCCGATGCCCAGAACGCGCCGGCCGATCTGATCGTCACCGGCGCGACGATTCACAGCGTCGACGACGCCAACGCTTCGCCCGAGGCCTTCGCCGTGCGTGGCGGCCGCTTCGTTCTGGTCGGCAGCATCGCCGCGGTCACGAAGCTGCGAGGAGCACAGACCCGCGTGCTCGAGCTTTCCGGAAAGACGGTGCTGCCGGGACTGATCGACGCGCATCTTCACCTCACGCAGCTCGGGCTTTCACTGCACGAGCTGCCGCTCTTCGGCGTGCGTTCGTTCGAGGAGTTGATCCGCGCGACGGTCGCCTTTGCCGGAGCCTCGCCCGATCGCTGGATCGTCGGCGACGGCTGGGATCAGAACCTTTGGGCCGGCGAGGCATTCCCCACGCATGAAGCACTCAGCGCCGCGCTGCCGGACCGGCCGGTCGCGCTCGAGCGCGTCGACGGTCACGCGCTCTTCGTCAACGCTGCGGCGATGCGGTTGGCCGGGGTGACGAAAGCGACGCCCGATCCGCCCGGCGGCCGCATCGTGCGCGACGGGGCCGGCAATCCAACCGGCGTCTTCATCGATAACGCGGCCTCGCTCGTCTCTGCGGTCATCCCGCCTCCTTCGGAGGTGCAACTGCGCCGCGCCGCGCTCTCGGGTGCTGCGGAGTGCCATCGCTGGGGCGTCACCGCGATCGGTGAAGCGCGCACGAGCGCGGCCGACCTTGGGCTCTACCGCGAGCTCGCGTCGACGGGCGCGCTGCGTCTGCGCAACTACACGCGCGTCGAGGACGACCCCGAGTTGATCTCAACGGTCTTGAGCGAAGGCCCCGTTTCCGGCGCGTACGACGGGCAGCTTTGGGTACGCGGCATCAAGCTCTTCGCCGACGGCGCGTTGGGCTCGCGCGGTGCGGCGCTGCTCGCGCCCTACGATGACGATCCCGGCAACGTGGGACTGCTGCGAACGACGCAGGCGCACATCGAAGAAGTCTCCGAGCGCGCGCTGCGGGGCGGCTTTCAGATGAGCGTTCACGCGATCGGCGATCGAGGAAACCGCGTGGTCCTCGATGCCTACGAGTCGGCGCTGCGTAAAGTGCCCGCCGAGGGTCACCGGTTTCGCGTCGAGCACGCGCAAGTGCTCGCCGCCGCCGATATTCCGCGCTTTAAAGAACTGCAGCTCATCGCTTCGATGCAGGCGACGCACCAGACAAGCGATATGGCTTGGGCGCGCGAGCGGTTAGGGGCGGCGCGCCTCGAAGGCGCGTATGCGTGGCGTTCGATGCTCGATACCGGCACGATCGTCGCCAACGGCACCGATGCACCCGTCGAACGCGTCAATACGCTGCGGACGTTCCACGCCTCGATCACCCGCCAGGACGAAGCGAACGAGCCGCCCGGGGGCTGGTATCCGCAGCAGCGGATGACGCGCGGCGAAGCGCTCAAGTCGATGACGATCTGGGCGGCTTACGCGAACTTTCAGGAGGACGTCATTGGCTCGATAACGGCCGGCAAGTACGCCGATTTCGTGGTGATGGATCGCGACTGGATGGCCGTGCCGCCCGAGCAGATTATGCAGACGGCCATCCTCGCGACGTATTTTGGCGGGAAGGTGGTCTATGCGGCCTCGTAGGCGCCGCTGAGGAAGCCCCAGAGCGCCTCGCAGGCGTCGTTGGTCGCTGCGAGTACCTCAGCGCGTTTTTCGGGTGAGTCTGCAGCGCGCTCGATCAGCGCCCACTCCGCAGCCGCGTGCTCGACGTCGGCCGCTTCGTGCACGCTGAAGAACTCGAAGCCGGCCGGATCGTCGAAGCCGTAGAATCTTCTCAGCCCCTCGATCTTGACCGCGGCGATCGCCGGCACTTGCGATTCGAAGGCGTGCAGCGCGGCCAAGCCCGCGTAGTACGGGCGGTTGCGGCAGATCTCGGTGAAGGTGTCGATGAGCTGTTGGGTCGCCGGCAGCGGCTGCGTGGCGGCGAGCTGCGCGTCGGAGAGGCCCAGCGACGCTGCAAAACGCTTCCAGAGCGCCGGATGATTCTTCGGGCCGAACTCTTCGTCGATCAGATTTGCCAGAATGGCCTGACGCGCGGCTAGATCGGGCGTTCCATCCGAAGCGAAGTGCGGGGTGTTCGAGTGGACGTTGCTCAGATAGGCCGGCTCCGCGAGCACGTGGTAAAAGTATTGAGCCGCATACTGCCGCAACTGCTCGCGCGAGAGTTCGCCCTTCGTCCAGGCAACGTAGAACGGGTGCGTGAGCAGATGGCGCCGCTCGATGGCGCGCTGTACCTGCTCCTTGAAAGTCAGCGATTCAATGGTTTGCATGCGCGGGGCTTCTCCCCGTCACCGGGGCGACCCTCGCGCACACATCGGCCGCTAGCGCTCGCTCCAGCGAATCCGGCCGGTTAGCTGCATGACGACGAAGAGGGTGACGATCGCTCCGATCGTGATCGTAAGCCCGCTCCAGCCCTCGTTAAAAAGCGCATACGAAAAGAGGATCAGGTAGACGAGCTGCGCGAGGCCGCTCTCGATCGCGGCAAAGCGCCAGCCGACGACGAGCCGCAGATACGAGATCGTCAGGAAGAGCGTGACGGCGGAGCAGATGACGAAGGCCGCCTCGATCGCAATGCGGTCGACGAGGTACGCGAAGAGCAAATGGAATGCGAAGAACGACGCTGCGAGAAAGAAATAGTTCACCGGATGCAGATCGATGCCGCGCAGCGTCGTGATGACGAGCATGACGAAGAAGTAGAAGAAGAGCGCGACGGGAGCCCAAAAGGTAATTCGCTGGGCGAGAGGCCCGGGCTGAAGCGGATAGGGAAACGCCATGCCGACGCCGTTGCCCGTTACCAGCGTCGCGTAGTGCCAATGGAGACGCCACCCTTTGCCGGCGCGCTCCTCCGGCGGATCGGGAAGCAGCGTCTGCGGCGGAAAATCGATCGCACCGAAGTCCGTCGTCATCGTGAGCGTGAAGCCGTTGACCGCAGCAACGTCGTTTCCGAATCGGTACACCCACGTTCCCATGCCTCGCGACGTGTAGCCGACGTTCATCGTCGTTTCGGCTCCGGGGGCGAGGTCGAACGCAACGTACCCTTGATCGAGCGCGCTGGGATTGCTCACGCGCCGGCCGCCGATCGTGCAGTAAAAGTTGGCGTAGGTGCCGTCGGTCGAAGGGAAGGGAAAGTGGACCGAGAGCTCGCGGCTCGTCGTTACGTTGCGGATCCGGTAGCGGGCGTTGAAGCCCACGGCGTAAAGGTTGTACCAGAGCAGCCCGTCGCGACGCTGCTCGAGGTGCAGGTTGACGTCGACGAGGCTGCCGTTCAACGGCACCCCGAGGCTTTCGTAGCCGCGCTCGACGCGTCGCTTATCTTTGTTGTAGGTGTCGACCGCGACCCGCGCACTTACTTGCGGTGCGAGCTGCGTTTGCGCGCTTCCCCACTGTGCGGTCAGCTTCTGTCGCTGGCTCGAATCGGAGTCCGATGTGCGCGCGACGAGGGTTGCGCCGAGAATCATCCAGGCAACGGCGGCCGAGCAGAAGATGAAAACGGTGGCGGCCAGGCGTTTGAACATGCTCTCTCCTCGAGCGCGGTCCGAATACTTTGCGATGCAAAGTTAGATACTTTGTACCACAGAGTAAAGCCGGGAAGCAAGGGGTTCGAAGGGAACTCACGCCTCGGAGGCTGATGTGATAAGCAAAGCGATCCGCGGCGCGACGCTAACGGCAAGCCTAGCTGCCGCTGCCTGTGGTGCGCCGGTTCCGCTGCCGTTGCAGCCGCTCGCCCCGGCAGTGATCCGCGAGCCGGGGCGTCCGTGCCGACCGATTTTCTACAAGCCGCGCGGCGCCCTGAAGCCGCAGCGCGAGCCGCTGCACGGGCCGGGGCTCGTCTTGGGCGGCGGCGGGCTCGACGTCAAGGGCGAGTTCGTTTGGATTCAGGATACGATCGCGGGCGCCGGGACCAAACGCGCCGGCGACCTCGTCGTCCTGCGGGCGACGGGTAATAACGACTACGACCGCTACATCTACCGGATCGCGCCGTACCGTTCCGTGCGAACGCTGCTGATCCCGACGTGTTCGGACGCGCAGACGCTGCGCGCCGCTGCGGCGATCGTCGAGCGATCGGGAGCCGTTTGGTTCGCCGGCGGCAATCAAGCCGACTACGTCATTTGGAAGCACACGCCGATCCAGCAAGCCGTCGAGCACGTTTATGCGTGGGGCGGGGTCGTCGGGGGCACGAGCGCTGGTGAAGCGATTCTCGGCCAGTACGTCTTCGACGCGGTCGCGGAAGGAGACCGGAACACGAGGACCGAGAACGCCGTGCGCCATCCGTGGGAGCGCATTATCAGCTTCACCTACGGTTTCTTCCGCTTTCCGGCGTTGCGGCACGTCATCACCGATCAGCACTTCGTAACGCGCAATCGCTTCGGACGCACCGCGGTCTTCATGGCGCGCCAGATCGCCGACGGAAGGCTTGCGCCGTCCGCGGACGTCCTCGGCGTCGGCGTCGACGAAGCCGCGGGCATCGTGGTCGACAAACGCGGCATCGGAACGCTCCTCTTGCAAGGCACGGGTGGATCCGCGTTCCTGATTCGCGGCGGCCCCGCAAAGCAAATCGTCCCCGGGCTGCCGTTCATCTCCGGGCGACTCGTCGTCACGAAGCTGAGCCGTCAAGGCGACTCCTTCGATTTCAACTCCTGGTGCGGGCGCGAGCCGACCTACGAGGTTCGCGTCGACGGTTCGCAGCGCGAGGGCGCGATCTACACGCCGCACGATCCCTACAAGCCGCCGAAGACGAGCCGCATTCCGAAATGCTAGCCCGCTAGGCTCTCCGGAGCACTAGCGCGCGGCGCGCAGCCTCCCCGGCGTCACACCGATGAACCGGCGCATCAGCAGCGCCATGTGGCTTT
The DNA here is from genome assembly GCA_036489315.1 of Candidatus Cybelea sp. NCBI lineage: Bacteria > Bacillati > Vulcanimicrobiota > Vulcanimicrobiia > Vulcanimicrobiales > Vulcanimicrobiaceae > Candidatus Cybelea > Candidatus Cybelea sp. The sequence goes on along the minus strand of DASXFZ010000009.1, from coordinate 22,024 downwards.
GATTGGCAAAACCGGACTGCAGCGCGATGTCGCAGATCGAGAGCTGCGTGCGCGCGAGCAGCTCTGCAGCGCGCTCGACGCGCTTGCGCAAAACGTACTGGTGCACGGAGGTTCCCATCGACTGCTTGAAGCGCACGTTGAGGTGAGATGAGCTGACGCCCGCAACTTGCGCGATCGTCGCTACCGTCAGCTCCGCACCGAGCTGCTCGTGAATGTAGGAAAGCACGCGTTTGAGCTCGCGATCGGGCAAGCCGCCGGCGAGGCGCTCGCGCGACGCGCGGCTCCAGCGGCGCAGCAGCTGCGAGGCAAGCGCGATGCCGAGGCTATCGGCGTAAATGCGCCCGTGCGGCGCCTGCGACTCCAACTCGGCCTTGAGCGCCCAGAGCAGATGCTCGATCTGCGGATCCCGGCACGTCAGCTGCGGGATAAATCCAACACGATCGGGATCGAGCCCCATTTCGATCGCGGTTGTCGCAATGAGGTCGTGCTGCAGGCCGACGGCGAGAAAGAGCGAGCTTCCTTGATCGACCCATTCGACCGACGAGCGCTCCGGTAAGATGTCGAACTCTCCAGGACGCTGCAGGCGCGTGTCCATCGTTTCGTCGCAACGGGCGACGGTCCGCAACGGCCGGCCGACGAGCATCGTGACGTTATGGCGCGCGAGGGTCACCGGCCGGCTCGTGCCGCCGGCGACGCGGATGAGCGAGGCGGAGAAGCCCGCCCAACCACGATCGGCGCTGGTGACGCGCGAGAGAACCTCGAGCGGCCGATCGAGCCAATAACGTTGTTCCGATCGCGCGTCCATCGTAGAGATAAATAACCTTCGGCAAAGCGGCGTGACACTCATCGCCGCGATCGTAGCGCCTTGCAGCACGCCGCGTCGCCCAAATTCTAACGATTTCGAATAGTTTCCAATCGGTTTGTGTTCCGCAGCGGGCAAACGTGAGCGACGGCGAGGCTCGCCTCGTTACGCTTGCTCAAAACCGAACTGGAGGGCAAACGTGAAACGAGCAATCATTAGTGCAGCGGTTCTTGTGCTGGCGGCCGGCGGGTGTTCGGCATCCGGGGCCGGCGATACCGGCAGAATCGGCGAGCTTCCCAGCCGCGTCGTTTCGGCCGGCTCGGGAACCCAATACACGGTCAGCGTGCTGCCGTCGCTTGGCGGCACGAACAGCGCGGCGAACACGATCGACTCGCGTGGGCAGGCGATGGGGACGTCGTTCCTTTCGGGCAACACCACGATGCACGCAGCGCTCTGGCGCCGCAGCGGCGTCACCGATCTCGGCACGCTCGGCGGCCCCAACAGCGCGGTCGAGTGGCCGGTGGAAAACGACGCGGGCTACGTCTCGGGCATTGCGGAGACCTCGATGAAAGATCCGCTGGGCGAGAGCACGAGCTGGAGCTGCCACGACTTTCTTCCCGATGGCGGAAGCTCCGGAGACACGTGCCTCGGCTTTATCTGGCGCGACGGCAAGATGCTGCGGCTGCCGACGCTGGGCGGCAACAACGGTTACGGCGCCGGCATGAATCAGGACGAAGTCGCCGGCTGGGCGGAGACCAAAAAGCACGATTCGACCTGCGTCGCGCCGCAGGTGCTGCAGTTTCTCCCGGCCACCTGGAACGCGAGGACCCGTAAGGCAACCGCGCTGCCGACGCTCACCGTTGGGGGCAAGACCGATCCGGATGGCGCCGCAACGGCGATCAACCATTGGGGCGAGGTCGTCGGCATCTCCGGCATCTGCGATCAGGCCGTCGGGCGTTTCACGGCCCGCCACGCCGTACTCTGGCGACACCACAAGCCGCTCGCGCTCAAAACGATCGGCGGGCGCTCCTGGAACACGCCGACGCCAATCAACGATCGCGGGCAGATCGTCGGGTTTCTCAATCGCCGCGGCAAGGCCGATCGTCACGGCCAGCCGGATTTCGTCTCGGTCATTTGGACGAATCCAAACTCGCGGCCGACGCAGATCGGTACGCTCTCAGGCGACTCACTGAGCGAGCCGACCTCGATCGACAACCGGGGCGACGTTCTCGGGGTCTCGATTCCAAGTTCCGACGTCTACCTCTGGCAGAACGGATCGCTGACCGATCTCACGAAGCTGCTCGCCCAGGCCTATCCGCAACTGCGACTGGTCAGCGTCGGCGGCATCAGCGACCGCGGTGAGATCGCCGGGCAAGCCTGCGAGCTGGTCAGCAGCGCCTGCCCAGCCTCCAACCCGACGCTGGTCACGGTGCTTGCCGTCCCGAACTGAGGGCAAGCACCTCTTAAAGATTTAGTTGACAACGCTTTCGGCCTGCAGTACCATACAACTAAATCTTTAAGAGTTCTGCTGATGGAGGCATCGTGACGTACCAGACCAACCCCTCGACCAAAGAGCTTCCCCGCGAGGCCCGCCCGCGGGTCCGCATCCCCGAGATGATGTCGAGCCGCATCTTCCCGGGTTGGGGACCGCAAGTCTAGGAAACCGCGGCCGGGCGCGTGCTGTATAAAGGGCATGCGCCTGGCCGTTTTGCTCCTCGCTCTGATCCTCTATCCCCTGGCCGTTTCGGCCGCGCCGGTGGCGCCTGAGGATCTCTTCAAATTCACGTTTTTGAGTTCGCCCGCGATCTCGCCCGACGGCGCCCACGTGCTCGTCGAAGCCTCGCGGATGAACGGACCGAAAGACACATACGATCGCACGATCGAGCTCGTCGACGTGTCGACGGGCAAGCTTTCGCCCAACGTCACCAAGCACGTGGGAGACGGCGATTTTGCTTGGATGCCGGATAGCCGAAGCTTCGTCTTCGTGCGCCGCGTCGAGAAGAAGAAACCGCAGCTCTATCGCTACGCGCTTGCCGGCGGAAAAATCGTCGCGCTCACCGACATCAAGCAGGGTGTAGCGAGTCCGGTCGTTTCGCACCGCGGCGACCGCATCGCGCTGGCCGTCAGCGACACCGATCCCGCGCCCGCCGCGCAGATCGACTTTGCCAAGGCCGGGTTTACGCCGAAGGACTCTCAGAAGAAGAGCGACGTCCGCTTTATCGATCAGCTCTTTTTCCAAGCCAACGGCCAAGGATATGTCTACGATACGCATACGCACATTTGGATCGTCGACGCCGACGGTTCCCATCCCAAACAGTTGACGTCGGGCAAGTACTCGGAAGGCTTCGACGCGTGGTCGCCGGACGACGGCACGATTCTCTTCGACTCATTGCGTTACGAGTCGGTCGACAGCGGGCCAAACGACGTCTATACGATCCCGTCGACCGGCGGCACGATGGAGAAAGTCGCCTCTCCGCTGCCCGCAAACTTCGGCGTTACTTTTGGGAGCGACGGCAGCCGCGTATACTACCTGAGCAACGACGTCAAAGACTCCGCCGAGCTTCCGGCCTTGGTCTCGGCGAATCGCGACGGCTCCGATCGCCGGGTCATCGTCGAAAAGAACACGGTTTCGTGGGGAGATTCGCTGCTCGCCGACATGAAGGAGGGCGGGGGACTCTGCCTCTCACCGCTTCCCGGCGCTAAGCTCGCGCTGCTCAACGTCGACGGTCCCGGCTATTCGAACCTGCGCATGCTGGATCTCGCGAGCGGGGCGCTGGCCAACGTCACGGCGCCCAAGGGTGAAGCGTGGGGCTGCACCGTCTCCCACGACGGAAGCCGCGTAGCCTATCTCTACAGCGATTTTTTGCACCCCGCGGACCTGTACGTGGCCCCGACAGGCGGCGGGACGCCGCGGCAGATCACCGAGGTAAATCGCGGATACCTCGCCTCGGTTACGCTTTCGACGCCGCAGGAGTTCAGCGCGCAAGATCCCTCCGGCTCTGCGGTACAAGCGTGGTTTATGCCGGCGACGACCGGTTCTCCCGGCGAGAAGCATCCGACGCTGCTCGACATTCACGGCGGCCCGGAGACCCAGTTCGGCGACACGTTCTTCCAAGAGTTCCAGCTCTACGCCGCGATGGGATATAACGTCGTGTTCTGCGACCCGGCCGGCAGCACGGGGCATGGCTACGCCTTCGAAGAGTCGCTCGAAAAGAATTACGGCGACGCGATGTTTGCCGACACTCAAGCCGTAATGGATGCGGCGGTGCGCAGGCCGGAGGTCGATGCTTCGCGCCTCGCCGTGCTCGGCGGTTCCTACGGCGGATACGCGACGCTGTGGGTCGTTTCGCACACCGACCGCTACAAAGCCGCCGTCGCCGAACGGGTTGTCAGCAACATGCAGAGCGAGAATCTCGCCGCGGACTTCGCCGGCAAGAACGGCTTGGCCGGCGGCTACTACACGATGGGGCCGGCGTGGGATCCCGCCAGCACGCTCTATGCGAAGTTCTCACCGTTGACCTACGTCGCAAACGTGCATACGCCGCTGATGATCCTGCACTCAGAAGACGATACGCGAACCCCGATCGACCAGACGCTGCAGGAGTTCACCTCGCTGAAGATCCTCGGGCGAACGGTCCAGTATGTTGCCGTGCCGGATGAGAACCACGACCTCTCGCGCACCGGCGCGCCCATCCACAGAGTCGAACGTCTGCACCTCATCCTCGACTGGCTCAAGAAATATATCTAACGCCGGTGTCGTCCTAGCCGAGTCGAAGGATGCTCTTCCTAGACGAGCCCGCCGTACGCGCGCTGCTGCGCTGGGAAGAACTCATCGGCGCGATGGAGCGCGTGCTGGCGGATTTTTCGCGAGGAGCGGTTCTACAGCCGCTGCGCACCGTGCTGACGATCGAAGAACGGCAGCGCTACGTCGGACTGATGCCGGCCGTCGCCGGCGACGTGATGGGGCTGAAGTTCGTTTCGTTCTATCCCGTCAATGCCGGCACGGAGTTTCCCACGCACCAAGCGACGATCGTGCTCTACCGCACCGATAACGGAGAGCCGCTTGCGGTGATGGACGGCCGCTTGATTACCGAGATGCGCACCGCCGCCGTCTCGGCGGCGATCACGAAGTATCTGGCGGCGCCCGGGAGCCGCGTGCTCGCCATTCTCGGCAGCGGCGTCCAGGGCCGCGCGCATCTCGAGGCGCTGCGCCACGTCTGCGACTTTGCCGAGGTGCGCGTTTGGAGCCGTACGCCCGAACACGCAACGGCATTCGCCCGCGAACGGGGCGCGGTCGCCGTTTCGAGCCCCGAAGCGGCGGTTCGCGGCGCCGACGTCATCGTCACGGCAACGGCCGCGCGCGAGCCGATTCTGCGCGGCGCATGGCTCAAAGCCGGCGCGCACGTTAACGCGGTTGGCTCGTCCCGGCCCGACTGGCGCGAGCTCGACGACGAGGCGATGCGCAATACGGTCGTCGTCGACTCGCGCGCGGCGGCGCTGGCCGAAGCCGGCGACGTGATCGTACCGCTGGCGCAGATCTATGCTGAGATCGGTGAGATCTTCGCGGGCAGCAAAGCGGCCCTTCCGGCGGAGACGACGGTCTTCAAATCCGTGGGGCTCGCCGTCGAAGACATTGCGGCCGCGCGGCTCGTCGTCGACGCTTACGAACGCCGTGAGCATCGTTCTTGAAACGCAGCGGCTGATCGTTCGCCGCTGGGAAGACGGCGATGCAGACGCGGCCGCCGCCATCTATGCAAAACCCGAGGTGATGCGTTACATTCCCGGAGGCGTTTGGAATCCGGAGCGCACGCGGCAAATCCTCGCGCGGATGCGTGAGCTCGAAGAGCGTCAGGGATTCGGCTTTTATCCGCTCGTGCATAAGGGCAGCGGCGCCCTGGCCGGCCATGCCGGGCTCGGACATCTCGAAGGCGGCGATGAGATCGAGGTCGCCTATATCCTCGACGTACCGTTCTGGGGCAGCGGTCTGGCGACAGAAGCGGCGCGCGCATTTCTGAGCGACGGGTTTGCGCGCCACGCGCTGACGCGGATCGTGGCGGTTGCGTTTCCCGAAAATCGCGCCTCGATCGCCGTCATGCAGCACTGCGGAATGCTGGCCTGCGGTCTTGCGCGGCACTTCGGGCGCGACGTCGAAAAGTACGAGGCTTTGAGCAAGTGAGCGGGAACTTCTGACCCATGCTGCTATTTCGCCGGACTCAAGTAGTCGTTCTTTTAGCCGCGCTTTTCGCGGCCGGCCCGACGGCCGTCGTCGCTCAGACCGTTACCGTGACGGTCAACGGCCAGCCGATGTATCTCAATCCCGGACCGATCGAACGCAGCGGTCGCGTCTTCGTTCCGCTGCGCGGAATCTTTGAGCGTCTCGGCGCCGCCGTCGTTTACGCTTCGGGCACGATCAACGCGACGAAGGGGAGCACGACGGTCTCGCTGCAGATCGGCTCCACGCAGGCAACGGTGAACGGCCAGGCGCAGATTCTCGACGTCGCCCCGTTCATCGTCGGAGCGAGCACGTACGTGCCGCTGCGTTTCGTCGCGCAGTCGCTGGGCGCGCAGGTCGGTTACGATGCCTCGACGCGCGTGGTCGCGATCGTCGGTGCATCTGGCCCGGGCCCGGTTCCGCCGCGGCCGTATCCGCCGGAGCCCCCGCCGCCGCCGAATCCGCCGCCCAACAGCATCGTGAATCTGCGCGCGCGCCAGCCCGCGCCCGACGCGGTCGTGAACGATCGCTTCATCGTCATCTCGGCCGAGTTTACGCATCGCGTCGCCCCGCGCAGCGTTCGCGTGCGGCTCGACGGCAACAACATCACCGACCGCAGCGGCGTATCGCAGACGGGATTCTCGTATAAACCCCCGGCGCCGCTGGACTTCGGCTCGCATACGGTGCGTATCGACGGACGCGACGTCGGCGGGGCGCCCTTCGACCGCGCGTGGTCGTTTAGCGTACGGCGCTCGGCCCCGGTACCGATCACGCTGACGATCAATCAGCCGGCTCCCGATACCGCGGTGGGGCGCACGTTTGTCGTTGCGGGAAGTACCGTACCCTACGCGCGGATCGACGTTACCGCCGGTGCGACGCCGTCGCTCAACGGTCAGTTTAGAGGTTCGACGACCGCCGGCGGCCAGGGCAACTTTCGAATCAAGGTGACGCTGACGACGCTGATGGGCCAGCAGTCGGTGCGCGTACGCATCACGGCCACCGATCCTTCGACTTCACGCAGCACGGAGACGACGCTGCAGCTGCGGCTGAACAACTAGTCGCGATCGATGCGGTGGGCCGCGACGCGCCGGTCGGGGCGCGCGATCGATTCGTAGAGCGCACCGGCGCCGACGATCAGCGCCATTACGAGCAGCGTAATCCAGCCGTAGTTGAAGACGGCACGGCCGCCCGATAACGGGCCGGGCCAGACGATGTCGAGCAGCATCAGAATCAAGTAGAGCGCGCCGCCGACCGTCACCGGAACTCCCCAGCGCCCGAGCGAGAAGACTCCGCTCGGGCGCCAGCCGCGCACTCTCGCAATGAGCGCCCCGAAGACGGTCAGAAAGAAGGCGAGATAGATTCCCGACGTTGCGAACGATACGAGTGCGTAGAGCGCGTTGACGTTAGCGGGATAGTCGAACCAGAGCACGTGCACCGGCCTGCTCGGATTGACCAGGACGAGCAGCAGAAAGAGAAACGGAACGATCGTGCCGACGAGTATCGCGTTGCCGGGCGTCCGGTGCCGCGGCGAGATCTGCTTGATCTTGGCGCTCAAGGGCAGCGCGCCGTCGCGCGCCAGCGCGAAGGCGACGCGAGCGCCCGCACCCTGCACCGCCGTGCCGCAACTGAAGAACGCAACGATCACCATCACGAGGAAGAAGTCTTGCAGCCACTTCGGCAGCACCGCGAGGATGCTGTTGATGCCGCCGCTGACGACGCCGCCGATGCCGGCGGCGGGTGTTGCGAGCAGCAGCCCCGCAACGAGCACGAACGACGCGATTCCGCCGTAGAGCAGCGCGGTGCGCATCGCCTTGGGAACCTGGCGCTGCGCCTCGATCGTCTCTTCGGAGATGTCGCCCGCCGACTCAAATCCGTAGAAGATGTAGACGTTGGCGAGCACCGCGACTAGCGCCGCACCGGTCCACCAGTTTCCGCCGAAGTCCAGCCCCAACGGGTTACTCTTCAGATGCTCGACGCCTTGGGTGGAAAAGACGAATCCGGGATGCTGATGGAACCCATAGATCGCAAGCGCAATGAAGACGCCGAACGTTCCGATCGTCTCGACGTAGACGCCGAAGCGCGCCACCCGCCCCATGACCTTCGCGCCGATCCAGTTCAAGATCGCCGAAAGAACGATGATGCCCCCGGCGATCGTAAAGATCGCGAGATGGTTCGCCGGATCGAAGTGCGTGCCGAACCAGATGTTCGAGAGCGAGGTCACGTACCCGACCGCCCCCGAGTCGACCGATGCTACGGTCGCGAGCAGCGCAAAACCATAGATCCAGCCGATAAACCATCCATAGCGCGGCCCGACGTTGTACTTGCCGTATTGGTAGAGCGCTCCCGAGAGCGGATACTCGCTGGCGAGCTCCCCGAAGACCAGCGCTACGAGCATCATCAGACCGACGACGACCGGAATCGTCCAGAGATAGCGCGGACCTCCGGTGCCCAGTCCGAGCGTATAGAGGGAGTAGATGCCCACCATCGGGCTCAGGTAGCTGAAGGCTACTGAGAAGTTATCGAAGAGTGAGAGTACTCTCGAAAGCTCTTGGCGGTAACCGAGCGCGGCGAGACGATCCCCCTCGTTTGGCGCATTGACCACGCCAGGTGCTTTCGCGCTTGTTTTGGAAGTTCACCCGCCGGTAGGCACCCCAAATGACTCGCCCGCCTTTCGCCATCGATGCCATCGACCACGTGCTGCTGCTGGTGCAGGGCATGGATGAGTCATTGGCGTTTTACGAGGGCGTCCTGGGCGCGGTCCTCGAGTCGCGGCTGCCGGATTACGCGATGGCGCAGTTGCGCGTCGGGCGGTCGCACATCGATCTGGTCGACACAAAGTCGCCTCAGGGGCGTTGGGGGCGCCCCGGCGGCGCGGGTGGGCGAAACGTCGATCACATCGCGTTACGCCTCGGGCTCTGCGACGAGAGCGCGCTTCGTGGACATCTCGCTGCGCGCGACGTTGCCGTCGTCGAAGAGCGCAGTGAAGAGGGACTCGAAGGCCGCAGCCTCTGCCTCTACATCCGCGATCCCTCCGGCAACCAAATCGAACTAATTCTCCCGCTATAACGCCCTTCGCGCGATCCTTAGAGACGCTCCAAAAGAGCTTCGTCATCCAAGGCGGCAAGCTCCGCCGGCACGCGGGCGCGTGCGCGCGCCGCAAGCCGCGCAGCGAGTTCTCGGCGCCGCTCCGGGGGAAGGGCGTCGCGGCGCTCCATGAAGCGCTTGATGATGGCGCGTTCGTCGCCGTCGAGATATGCCGTTGCGGCGTAGACCGGCTCCTGGCGGCGAAGCGGCAGATCGCGCGGCTCGACCAGGCCCGCATCGCGCACGACGATCGTACCCGCCGCCAGGTCGCCGAGCCGTTTGTTTTCCGGCGAGATTAGTGCGCTGATCGCCGCGAGGATGTAATAGCCGACGATCTGCTCGCCGACGCGAATGAGGTTACGGATCAGCGAGGCGCCGAAGTCGATCGGATACCCTCCATCCTGCACGACCCGTAGACCGAGAAGCCGCTTCCCGGGCGTCTGCCCGTTCCAGAGCGCCTCGAAGACGATGAAGTAACCGAACATGACGATGAAGACGACCGCCACAATGAGCGCGATCGCCGCGCTTTCCGCAACCTTATCGGAGGTCGCGGCGATGACGTGACGGTCCGGCACGCGCGACGCCGCGAGAACGATTCCCAGGAAGATTGCAATCAGGATGCCGATCTGGATCACCTGATCGACCATGAGCGCGAGGAAACGGCTGCCGAGCCCGGCGAGCTCGTAGCTGAACGCGATACTCTCGGGTGTACGTACGTCGACGGTACGATCCACCGCAGCTAGGTTCGACGGCCGCTTTTCGCCAACTCCTTGGAGGCTTGACACAGAGGGCTTTTATCGCGCGGCGGTCCGAGACGTGGCAACGGCTCGAAGCGCTGCTTACGCGCATCAGACGCCGCGGCATACGCTCGCTCTCAACCGACGAAATGGAGGAGCTCGGCCGGCTCTATCGGGCCACGACCAGCGATCTGGCCTACGCGCAAGGCCGCGGCTTCGACCGCCCGCTGCTCGAGTATCTGAATCGCTTAGTTGCGCGCGCCCACGCGCTCGTCTACGCAGAGGGCTCCAAGAGCGGGATGACCCGGATCTCAGACTTTTACGCGGCCGTCTTTCCGCGGGAGTTTCGGCGATCGCTCCCGTACGTCGCGATTTGCACCGCCCTGACGGTCGCCTGCGCGATCGTCTCCTACGTCTTGGTGCGTAATCACCCGGCCGACGTCTACGCGTTGCTGCCGGCAGGCCTCGTCCCGGATGCGATCCGCAAAAGCCTTCACGACTCGAACTTCGCGGTCGATGCGAGCTTTGCGCCGGCGATGTCCGCGCTGATCATCACCAACAACGTAAAGGTCGCGATCGTCGCTTTTGCCGGCTGCGTGACGCTCGGAGCGCTGACCATTTACATCATCGCCTTCAACGGGCTGATGCTCGGCGGGCTCGCGGCGCTTTTTACCAATGCCGGATTCGGTGCCGACTTCTGGGCTACGATCGCGCCGCACGGAGTTATCGAGCTGACGGCGATTCAGATTGCCGGCGCCGCCGGTCTGCTGATCGTCGCGGGGGTGCTCTACCCCGGGCGCCTGCGGCGCCGTGACGCGATCGCGGCTAACGCGCGCCGTGCCGGCACGCTGATTGTGGGCGTTGCCTCGATGCTCGTCGTGGCCGGCACGATCGAAGCCTTCGTCTCGCCGCGACGGCTGCCGCCGGCGATTCGCATCGCGGTCGGCCTCGTTACCGCCGTGGCGCTGGCCGCGTACTTTTCCGGTGCGGGGCGCCGAGCGGAGCCGGTGCCTATAGAAGACCGCGCCGCTTAACGCGCAGATACTCGTCGATCAGCGCCGTCGTCAGCGAGGTTGCGGGAACGTCGATCACGATCGCCCCGGTGCGCTCCAAAATAGTCTTCGCAACGCGGCGCTCTCCCGCCAGGCCGAGCGCAACTTTTGCGCGATAGGCCTCACCCACGCTCTCGGGCTCGTTCGCAAGCGCCGTATTTACCGCCGCGTCGTTCATAAAGACGCAGATCAGCAGGTGGTGTGCCGCAAGCGAGGTGACCTCGGCCATCAGCGTCGCTTGGGCGATCGGATCGATGACGTCGGTGAGAAAGACGATCATCGAGCGCTTGTGGAGGTGGTGGCGCAGATAGGCGAAGGCTCGCGCGTAGTTCGCCTCCTCGAAGCGCGGCTCGACGTCGTAGAGCGCCTCGGAGAGGCGCGCGATCGAAGAGCGCGTCGAACGGGGGGCCAGCGCGGCAAGAATCTCGCGTGCGAACGCGACGAGCCCGACGCGATCGCTTGCAAGGCCGGCGATGGTCGCCAGCGAGAGCGCCGCGGTTACCGCATAATCGAGCTTGCGGAGTGCGCCGGGCGCACTGCCGATGCGCGCCGTCATGAGCCGCCCGCAGTCGAGCAAAAGCATGACGCTTTGACTGCGCTCGACTTCATGCTGCGCGACCATCAGCTTCCCGCGCCGCGCCGTGGCCTTCCAATCAATCGTCCGGAAGGCGTCGCCGTCGCTCCATTCCCGCAGGGATTCGAATTCGGTGCCGGCACCGCGAAGCTTCATGCGGCGCAATCCTGCCTCGATGACGCGGTTGCGGACGTGAAGCGCGCCGTACCGTTCGACGGCGGAGAGATCTGGATAGACGCGGATCTCCGTCGATGCCTCGATCCGCCGCCGGCGCCGCAAGAGCCCGATAGGGTTCTCGTACCAAACGTACATCGTTTTGAGCTCGTCGGCACCCCGCGAGAGCGGGGTCACCGGGCGTACGAGCCGCGCGCGGCTACGGGGCGGCACCTCGCCGGCGAGCTCGTCGACATCGAAGCGCAGCGCAACAACCGGCGTCTCGATGATGCCGATGCGCAGCGATCGCGTTGAGGCATTCTCGATCGTATACGAAAGCTCGGCTCGCGCGCGCAGCGCGAAGTGCGCGGGCGCGGTGCGGACGACCGAAACGAGTTTTGCGGGCGACCCCATCGCTGCGTCGACGAGCGTCGCAACCGCGAGTGCCGCTCCTAGCGCGATCGCCAGCGGCAGGAAAAGCGAGACGCCGGGGGCGCACGCCAGCAGCAGTGCGATCGCCGCCAAGATCCAGAGAAAGCGCGCCGTGACCCATACCGGGAGCCACGGGGTGAATCTACTCACGAGGTACGGGCAGCGCCGCGAGGATCTCTTTGACGACGTCGCGCGCCGAGATACCCTCGATCTCGGCGTCCGGCGCAACGATCAATCGGTGCGGAATCACCAAGTCCGCGACGTCTTTGACGTCGTCGGGCGTGACGAAGTCGCGTCCCGCAATGGCGGCCGCTGCTTGCGATGCCGCCAGCAGGCCGATACCGGCGCGTGGTGACGCACCGAGCGTTAGGCGCGGATTGGCGCGTGTCGCCGCGACGATGCGGTACGTGTAGTCGCGCACGGCATCGGAGAGATGGACGCGCCGCACGGCCTGCTGCGCATCGATCACCTCGGCCGCGTTGGTCACCGGCGCAATATCCGACGACTCGAGCGCGCGCGCATCGAACCCGGCGGCAGCGCGCGCGAGCAGCTCGAGTTCCTGCGCCTCCTGCGGATACGAAGACTCGACCTTGACGGTGAAGCGGTCGAGCTGGGCCTCGGGCAGCGGATAGGTGCCCTCGTACTCTATTGGGTTCTGGGTCGCGCAGAGCAGAAACGGCTGCGGCAGCGGGTACGAGACGCCGTCGATGGTCACTCGCCCTTCCTCCATCGCTTCGAGCAGAGCCGACTGCGTTTTGGGCGGCGTCCGGTTCACTTCGTCGGCCAGCACGACGTTGGCGACGATCGGCCCGGTGCGCGTCGTGAACTCCGCGGTCTGCGGGTTGAAGACCGTCGTTCCGACGACGTCGGACGGCATCAGGTCCGGCGTAAAGGCGATTCGCCGGAACTGCAGGCCCAGCAGCAGCGCGAGCGCTCGCACCGCGAGGGTCTTGCCCGTGCCGGGCACGCCCTCGATCAAGACGTGTCCGCGCGCGAGCAGCGCGATCGTCAAACCGGTGGTCACGCGTTCCGCACCGACCAAAACACGATCCATGCCGGCCGACACGCGGCCGGCGATCTCGCTAACGTTACTGTTCACGCGTGCTCCTTTCGCCGCCGGTACGCCAGAACTGCCTCGTGCAGCGCGGCCGCATCGCTGGGCCGGGTCCGTGAGCGGCGCAGCAGCTCCGCCATCGCCGCAATGTACGAAGACGAGTCGCGCTCGTCGAGAAACGCGGGCAGGTAGGGCGGCGCCGAACGCACGTTGGCGCCGACCAGCGCCAGGACGACGATCGCCACGACGATCCAGAAGGCTGCGCGAACGGGCTGCGGCAGCGCACCCCACATCGTCAAGCCGTCGTCGTAACCATGAACGTATTCGTCGAAAGCGGCGGCACCGTGGTTGGCGATCGTGTTGTAAGCGAAACGCAGGTTATCCGCGTCGCGCAGGTGCCGGTTTCCAAAGAGCTGCGGGGCGGTGACCGCGATGACTTCGCCGCGCCCGAACCGGTAGGAGACCGCGACCATGCCGCGATCGTTGGCGAGCAGTGGTGTTCCGCGCGCAGAGCTGAAGGGAAAGACCGAACTCACCGGGCCGAGCACGCGGCGTACGCCGGCGGTATAGGCGTTGCGCGCGAGGGCGATCGCCGTCGCGGCCATTGCATGACGGCTCGTTCCAACGCCGGGCGTTATGTCGTTGCGTCCCGCAAAATCGGTGTCGATCGCCACAAATCGGCCGCCGCCTTCGACGAAGCGCTTTATTGCCGAGGCGTCGTGCTGGTCGAGGTGCTTCGCCGAAGGGTCGCTCTCGTAGCCGGTAACGACCAGCGTCTTTATGGAGGGATCGAGAACCGCGACGACGCGCTCGAGGCGCCGTACCGGTACTCCGGCCGTGCGCAGCACTTCGTAGAGCGCGCGATAGCCGTTCGGCCCCGTATCGAAGGTAGAGAAGACCGAAACGGGTTGATGCGGCGTGGTCGTATTTGCATACGCCAACAGGATCAGTATCAGGGCCGCGCCGGTGACGACTGCGACGTCGAGACGTGCTTTTATGTTCGCACCCCCTGTCGCAGTGCGCCGAACGCGTCTCTCGCGCGCTCCCATTGCGCCGCCTCGACGCTGCGTTCGGCGTATGCCTTCTGCGTGAAAGCAGCGGCGACCGCATCGAAGGGTGGGACGAGCGTCGCGGATCCGCTGCGCAGTTGCCGGCGCAGGTCGCCGACGGTTGCGCTGCGCTTCCCCGCCACCGTGCCGCTGCGCTCGAGCAGTGCAACGGTGGCGGCGAAGAGCAACAGCGCCGCATTTCCGTACTCTCCACGGTTGGCGGCGCCGCACGCTTCCCCATAGAGCAGCGCCGAATCGGTACTTGGCGCCAGGGGTTCGCTTACCACTCGCTTTACGGCCCGGCGAAACGGCAGGTTGCGCAGGAGAAGAAATGCGACCAGCAGCAGCGCGGCCGCGACGATTGCGAGCACGCCGTCGCCGATAGCCGCGGCGCCGCGGCGGCCGATGTGGGCGTGGGCGAAGATCGAACGCCAGAACTGATCCCAGCGATCGCGCAGCCATTGCCAGGTGCGCACCCACCACGGCTCGGGTTCCGGCGGTGCAGGAGGCGGTTCGCTCAGCCGGTATCGGCCGGCAATGGCGAACTCGCGCTGGGCGATCGCGCGAAGGCCCACCGGAGCGCGCGTGTTTGAACGGGGAGAATCGAGCTGCGCCGCCTTGTGCGACCGATCGGCCTGCAGCCAGCGCGAGATCAGCGCTTCTCGCGATGGCGTCGCAAGTGCAGCCGCGGCCGCAACCGCGAGAATCACGCGGGCTGCGCGCCGGTCAAACGATCGAGCGAGGTTTCGAGATCGAAGGCTTCACGGCGAATGCGTACGTCGAAGTAGTAGATCGCGAGCAGCACCACGCCGAACGGCGCAAGCGTGGCGCGAGCAAGCGATTCGATGATGGCCTCCAAGGCCGGCTGGTGGGCGAAGGCGGCCACTAGTCCGAGCATTCCCAGCATCATCGAGCCTCCCAGCACGACACCGCCGGCGGCGATCGAGAAGAGCAGCGCACGCCAGAACTCGGTGCGGTTGAAGACGCGCGCGAAGCCTCGCCGGAGCGATTCGCCAACGCCGCACTCTTCGATGACCGCCGAGTACATCGCAAAGACGAGCGAGACCGCAAGTGGCGCGAGCAACGGAGCCATTACGATGAAGCCGGCGAGCCCGGCAGCGAAGCCGAACCAAAACGCGAAGGTGCTCGAGGCTGCGCCCAGCGCGATCACGACGACGACGATCACCACGACGATGACGATCACCGCGAGATACCAAGCCAGGAAGGCGAACAACTGAAAGAAGAGCAGTGCGATGATCTGGCGCCAGCGCACCAGCACTGCCTCGTAGCACGCGCGAAATTCGACGCGCCGGTTACGATAAAGCCTCGCGACGCCGACGGCGACCGCGTTGAGCGCGAACGGCCAGAAGAGATACGTGATGAAGAGAAGGATGCCGAGCGCCGCGACCGATGCCGGGGAATCCAAAATCGTCGGAACGTGTTCGACCTTAGCGTGTGCGGGATTTTCCAGAACCTTGGTCATCAGGTCGAGCTGCGGCTGGGAACTGCGATCCAGAACGTACTGCAAGATCGACAGCGGCAGGATCAAGACCATGACGATGCCGGCGAACGGCACGATGTTACGAATATAGAGCGTAACGGCCCGGTCGAAAATTTCGCCGAAGCCCAGTGGTCGAAGCTCCACGCGCGCGCCTTCTGGCAAGGAGATTCGAATCCCCCCGGGAGGGCGAGGCGGATGTTCGGCGGCGTCGCAGAATTCCCGTATCAGAATGCTGCCTTTCGCAAAACAAACGATGCTCGCGGTCGCTTTCGCGGCTCTGTCCGGCGTCGCCGCCGTCGCGGCCGGCGCGTCGAATAACGCGTTGGGCGCGTGGCTTCCCGATCCGGATACGGGCTTCACGGCCTGGGCCAACGGACAGGCGGCCGCGTCCTCGGCGTACGACTACTTCGTCTGCGGCAACGCGACGCCGGCCGAGAAGAAGCAGAGCTTCTATTATCCCGGCAGCGCCTGCCCGCTGGTCAAAAATGGGACGTCGTTTTCATACAGTACGCCCGAGCCGAAGAAGGTCAACATTCTCTACGACGCCGCGCACGGAATCGTGCTCTACGATAAGGGATGCTGCGCGTGGCGCGGCTTTGCGCTGACGCAAGGCGTCACGCGGCCGCCGGCACCCGTCGCCGCCATGGACCTGCACGCGGTTCACACGATGCGCGGCGTGTCGCTGGGGATGAGCCGCTCGGCCGTGCAGAAGATCTACGGGGCGGCGAAGCCGCACGCGGCGAAAGAGCGTTCCGGCATGATGACCCTTTCCTACACGACGATGCGCGGAACGCCGTCCAAACCCAGCGGCGATGCGTGCGGACAGTTCCAAAGTTTCTTTTTCCGCCAAGATCGTCTCGTCTCGATCGAACTGCTGACGGGGTGTTAGCGCTCTTCCTCTTCGGCCTGGCCGCGCTAAGCACGCCGAGCCCCACACCCCTTCCCGCGCTCAGCCCGGGACCGACTCCAACGCCGGGCAAGCCGTTGCGTCATCTGGAGTATACGTTCAGCGTCGGCGTGCAGGGCGTGCAGAACTACGCCGTCGAGCCCGGCGGCAGCGGCGTGCAAACCGTCGACAAGGGAGGCCACATCGCCACGCCGGAGGGCGGAAGCGGGACGATGTACGTCGACGTGCTCTCGGTCGCGCCGGACGGGGCGCTGGTCGTGCGCATCGCCGAGCTCGTGCGGGGCGATGCGCGCCCTCGTCAGGCCTTTAGCTGCAGCGTCTATGGAAACACCTCGGTGCTGTGTCCCTCGACGCCCTCGCCGAGCCAGGCCGAGTGGGTATTGCTGAGCTATCTCGGTCGACAGTTCGTAGACGCTGCGCCGTGGAACGCGCAAGGGCAGTGGGAGCGCACGGAGCAGTCCGATCAGTTCGAGACGACGGAAGATTTTACGCTGGTCGACGCGAGCCAGCAACGAGCGGTGGTCCACGAAGTCAAGAAGATGACGCTGCATAACGGCGGCTTCGATAACCAAACGTCGGACGTGATGATTACGTACGACCGCACGATGGAGGTGCCGACCTTGATTCACGATGACGTAGTGACGACCGGCGGCGACGAGGCCAGCCATGCAAAGTACGATTTCAGCCTGAAGCACGACTCGATGAAATCCGCGCGGCCGCCCGCGACACCGAAACCGTGATGCGCGCCGCGAGCGCCGTTGCCTTGTTGCTCGCGCTCCTGACGCCGTATGCGGCACGCGCCGCAGGTACCGATTCTCCCGCGGCCATCGAGAGCATCGTTCGCAGCTCGATGGCGGCCAATCATCTGCGGGCCGCGATCGTACAGGTTCGGCGGGACGGAAATAACATCTACACGGGCGCCTTTGGCGAGTCGATGACCGGCGTTGCGGCCACGCCGGATATGCACTTTCGCAACGGCGCGCTAGCCTTCACTTACATGGCGACGCTGCTGCTGGAGTTCTGCGATCAGAAGAAGGTGACGCTCGACACGAAGCTTTCCCGATTCTATCCAGAGCTTCCCGACGCCGATCGCATCACGCTTGCGGACCTGGCGCGGATGACGTCGGGCTACGCCGATTACGTCTATCAGGACGAGCTGCTCAACGGTTTATACCTCGATCCGTTTCGTCAGTGGACGCCGGAGGAGCTGATCCAGATCGGCGTCAGCAAACCCCTGCAGTTCGCGCCTGGGACAAACTGGGGATACTCGCACACCAATTACGTGATTCTGGGCCGGGTGCTGGAGAAGATCGCGGGCATGCCGCTCATCGATGCGCTCCAGAAATACGTTTTGGATCCAATGGGGCTCAAGGAGACGAGCGGCAACAAGACGCCGGCGATCCCGCAGCCGGTATTGCACTCGTTTACCTCGGAACGGCGTGAGACGCTCGGAATCGCCGCGAAGATCCCGTTCTTCGAAGAGTCGACCTACTGGAATCCTTCGTGGACGACCATCGACCAGGCGGTCGAAACGACGACGATCACCGATCTCAGCATTTCGCTGGAGGCGGTCGGGACGGGGAAGCTCATCTCGCCGGCGTCGTCGGCCGCGCAGATCACGCCGAAGCTGATCGGCTTCGGACACCCGCAGCCGAACTGTCCGGCGTGCCGGAAGAACGACCTCGCGCTGAGCTACGGGCTCGGCGTCATCTTCTCCGGTCCGTGGGTTACACAAACCTTGGGGTTTGCGGGTGCATCCGGAGCGGTGGGCTATCTCCCGGCGCAGAGGGTGACAATCGCCGTTGAGGCGACAAACACGGCCGCCGCGTACGATCAAAAAGGCGGTGCCGGCCTCGGTGCGACACAAGTCTTTCGCGCGCTCGCCGATGCGGTCGCGCCGGGTACGCTCCCTTCACCCGACCCGCAGTAAAGTAAAACTCTAGAGACTTCGTGTGCCTTCAACGCGCCGTGAAGGCGACCGAAGCGAGCCGCCGTTAACGTGAAGGCTCCTCGGCTTGGGCGGCCTTCATCGCATCTTCGATCCGCTCGTGCAGCGGCCAGAGCGCGTCAAAGCCGGTGATCTCAAAGAGCCGCCGTACGGTGTAGGGCGGAGCGGCGAAATGCGCGGCTGCGAAGTGCTTCTTGATGACCCGCTCCTGATACATCGCCATGAGGATCGACAGGCACGAGGAGTCGATGTACGTGACGTTGCTCATGTCGATGACGACGCTGGGCTCCCGGCGCGCCGAGGCGAGCGCCTCGCGCAGTTTGCCGGCCGTGGAAATATCCCATTCAGGCTCATCGAGCCGAATTAGAATCATAGGCACGTTGGCTTAAACAGGCTTGGTTTGAAGCCCTCCGGCCAGCAGCCAGGCACTTGGGAGGCCAAGCGGCCGTTGCGCCGGTTTAGAACGCCGCGCTTCGCGGAAACGACTAGAGCCGATGGAAGCAGATGTTCGAACGAAGCTCACCGCACTGCTAGCCGAACGCGGGCTAACGTTATCCTCGTTCGATGGAAAGACGTTGGTCGTCCATTACGACGCCGCGGGCGACTCGGAAGTGCAGCAGGGCCATGCCGTCGACGCCGCGTCTTTGTCGCGCTACGTGCAAGACGTCATCGCGCAGCAACCGGGGAGCGAAACGATGTTCCCCGGACTTGTCGATGTCAAGGTAGAGCTCTCAGCGACGCATTAGCGCGGGCGAGGCCGGCAGCACTGCCCGTTGCCCCTGACCGGGCCGATCTCGGCCTGGGAGATGCGCCTTCGGCATCGAATGCTTTGATCGAACACCGCGTTGAGACGAGGTGTAATCGAGGCGTCCGGAGGGTGGATGGTTAGCTTACGAATGCTGCCTGCCGTTGCGACTATCGCGCTGATCGCGGCTCTCGGCGCCGACGCCCCTGCACAAATGGGCCCCCAACAAGGCGCGAGCCCCTGCACGTCGAGCATTCGCGTGCTCTTCAACCAGTTCGGCCAGACGCATATCCCCGCCGGTTCGACAATCTGGTTCTCTGGCGTGCTCGAAGGCATTCAGAGTGCCGGTACGCGGGCAGTCGCGCCGCTTCGGATCGACGTACGGCAGTCGCGTATCACGTTTGGACTGTGGCCGTACGTCATCGACATGCCCGACAGCACGATCACGATCGACCCGGCAGCCGGCGCACCGCAGAGGTGGTGGGTCGGCAACACCTCGTGGTCGGTCACCTACGCGCCGGCGCAGGTTCCCGAAGCTTTTTTTGATGGCATGCCCTACCGGGCACCCGAACCGTTCATTCCCGGCCATAGCGGCCCGGTTACCTGGACGGCAACGTTTAGCGCTTCGCGCCCCGGCGTTACGGTCCGTTGGGCGTGGAGTGCGGCGGCGTACTCGCAGTTTGGTGCCAACGGGGGTCTTCTCGTAAAGCCGCTGTCCGTACCGGTGCCGGAATTTCAAAATTCCGATCCCGCCGGCACGCCGGAGCTCTTCAAGCAGTACGTCGTTGCGGGAGCTACGGGCAGCGGGACGCCCAACTACACGGGTGCTCGCAGTGAAACCACATCGGTTACGGCGTGCCCCGCATCAAAGAGTCCGTAGCCGACCATGCATCCCCCGACGCCCGTAATACGCCAGTCCGCGCGCATCCTCATGATGCCCAACGGCTTTGCCGCGCCGTCATTTGCGTCGCCGGTTTCGCAGGAGGTGACATTCGCCGACGGCCGCAGCGCCGCGGCCGTCAGCCGCTGCTATACGACGGACCTCTGCGCGTTGATTTCGTATGGGAACGGCGATCGGCTCGCGATCTATTCCGAAGGGGCGGCGTACTGCCGGGCCTACGTGCTGCACTTCGAGCGAACGAGTTTCGGGCGGACGATCTACGCCTTTTCCCGCGTCCTCGACTATGACGATCCTCCCGCCGCGCACGGCCGGCATTGCCTCCGCACGCGCACGACCCGTATCGTGATGGACGGCGGGCGCGAGCAGCTTACGATTTCCAAGAACGCAGACGGTACGCTGCGCTTTCACTTTGGCGATCTCTAGGCAGCGGAGAGATGTTTAGCGAGCTCCTTGTGAAAGCGTTCGAGTTCGCTCAGTGAAGTGATCTGGGGCATCTCGAACTCCGTCTTGTGAAGCTTTTGACCGGGCTGGGCCGCTCCGATCATTATGACGGATCCATTCCGAGATGACGCGCCGGTGCGGCCGACGTGGGCAGCGACGATGGTTCCCGCATCGTTGGTGAGCACCGTCAGCTTCGTCATGAGAAGGTGTCGCTGAAGTCCGCCGACCAATAATTCCCGTCGACCTGGTCGTGGAACGCCTTTTTGCTGACCTCGACGATGGTCACTGCCCTGTAAATGTCGAGGCCCACCTCGATGTTATCGGAGTAGGCGGGAACGCGGTTTACGGTGGTGGATATCTCCATTGGGGGGTCGGCCTCCATCCTGTACCTGCAGCCTACTCCCGCGGCACGGCGTCTTCAAGGCCCTTTGGCCCCAAACGCGCTAGCACCGAATGCCGCCTTCTACGAGCGCATCGGCCTATTTCGCTCTTGCGGCGAACGGTTACTTATGACTATCGCGAATCGGATAGTCCGGTCTCTGAACGTATACGTACTTCTCGCCGCAAATACGGCAAATATTCAGCGGACTTCCAAAATGCTCGTGCGGCTCGAACGTCTTTGCGACTTTCGTACGCTTCTTGACCGGTGCTGTGGGTTCGATGATGTCTACTCTTATCGGCTCCCGGGTCAGGAGCAGCGCCGCTCCAAATCGGAGGCGTTCTTTTCTTATTCGAGATTCAGGGCGAAGGACCTCGATTCTTGAGAACCGTGGCTAAAAACCGGCAAAAGTAGCAACTTACACGAGAATTTGGCGTTTTTCGAAACCTCGACCGGCTGGTTCCGGTAGTAACGATCGAAGTGACACAACCGCAAGATTGGAAAGTTGAACTAGTATGATGGCCACCGCGAAAGTCTTAGATCGGGCGCGTGCTCCCGAGGCCGTAGATGATGCCCCTAACGGCAGCGTCGACCGCAGCGCGTGCGATTACAACCTGTACGGCACCTCAAGGCGAAGAGATTTCATTTTTAGCGTTCACTAGCGCCCGCTGACTGCCCAAACGCACAGAGTGGTGACGTACACCGTTCCATCACTCTGACCGCCGCCGACGTTGGTTGTGCCGGCAGGAGCGTTTCCACCCATGACTCGATAGAGAACCGTTTTCTGGCCCGAAGGCCTCGCCACGTCGTGGCGAGCGTTCGGTTTGCTCGCTCGCCGCTCAGCCGCAAAGGCCTAGCTGGGCGGGCGTCATCGCGGCAGCGTTGGCGGCGCGAGGTTAGCAGCCCGGATAACACGGCGGGAGCGGAGGAGGAGGATAGGGCGGGTACTGCTGCTGCGGGTATTGCTGGTACTGCTGCTGCGGGTATTGCTGGTACTGCTGCTGCGGGTATTGCTGGTACTGCTGCTGCGGGTATTGCTGGTACTGCTGCTGC